>JAISYY010000340.1 GCA_031269635.1 Tannerella sp.
ACCTGGGAAAAATTAGACTATGTAAGTAAAATCAAAGAAGCGTTCGGATTGTAACCACCGGATGTTCATAAAAACGAAAAAAGCAGGTATCTCACGATAGCTGCTTTTTTGTTTACCGGTTATCCGGTAATAATATTGTAATAATGAATAATGAAACTTCTTTTTTATTATAGAGTTACTTCCCTAACACATCTTACGCGGAGAAGCCGTGACTTATGCTGGTGAGGCGTATTTCCCGAAGCTCCCGGAGTTGTTCTGCTTCCGCTTCCGAATATTGTCCAGGCGTTTGTCCAGATGTTTGTTCCGGTCGCCGTTTCCGTTTCCTTAGCGCTTGTCGCACTCCAATAGTAATCATTTGCAAGTAATGTGAAAGCGAGGAATTCTTTTTTTATTTCATTTTGTAATATCCATATCGCCTGCAATTCGCGTTGCGTCGGGAGTCTCCAGTAGGAGCCTACTCCTCCTTCGGAATAATCATCGCATGCATTTATATTCCATTCTACTCCTGATTCGTGATCATTAACCGCTATGCGAAGCGTTTTGTATAAAGTCTTATTATTGTCGGAGAGTTCGTCTCCGCCTCCCTTGCCTCCAGATGTTTTAGATGTTGTAGTATAACTGTCTTCCGGCATTCCGCCATTTCCGAAATTTACAACCGGGAAAGAGGATGCTGATATCATGCTGTTGGCGCTGGCGCCATCACGTACGCAACGCACCCACGATTTAGTTACTCTTTTGTAGTGACCTACATTGCCAAATTGGAAGTTCATGTATTGGGCCTCCTTTGCATAATCAATATTATCTGTGGAACTCCAGAAAACGTCGGCAGGCGTAAGTATGCTGCTATTGTCTTTTCTCTTGAAGTTTGATGTCGCTTTGTCTTTATAGGAAGTGTAAGATAACCACATACCCATCAATTGAGCTTGCGACGGCAAATACCATTTTAAGTCACTACTGGAGGGGGTTGTAATCCTGTTTTTATATGCACAGTAATTAATGGCCTGGTATATTGCCTCTTGATAGTTGAAATTGGCATTGTAGTTTGTCCCGTCATATGAGGAAATTGCAGTCATGCGTCCGTTATAGATTGCATTGTTGGTTATGTATGAGTCATTTTCCGTTTTTATATATTGGGGCATCGTATTAAACTCGTAGAGTTGTTCCGTATATAACATAGCGCTGTATATGCTGTCATCTGTAACACTATTAACGTATCCGAATCTTCCTACCGGTATGGCCGGTAATTGTGATATCCTGATTTTCTTTTCGCTGCCGCTGCCGGTTGTTACAGTAACACTTCCTGTCCGGATAGAGCCTGTCAGGTTTTCGTCCAGGTGCAGGTACAATTTAGTAGCGGCGCCGTTATAAGACTCCAGCATACCCGAATATGTTCTACTCTGCGATATTTTCAGCCATTCGGTATTATCGCCCGGATCTCTGTAAACATTTGCACTTGTGTATGTTGTGTCTATTCCCAAAAGGTTGTCTCCAACAATAAAGTGGGCATCTAAAATTTTTACTGCGGGGAACGTCAGGTATTTCACAATATTTCCGGCCTTCATGCGTATTTTACCACTGAAATTAACTGTCGGGAATCCCGGAAAATCCTCCGGATCCACTTTGAACCCGAAACTTCCGCAATGTTGCTGATCTAATAGAATCTGGCCGCTTTTAAAACCTTCGGGAGCCAGTCCATTGTTTATGTCAATACCAACAGGGAGTATATCAAAACCGATAACCTTCGGATTACTGTTATTAAATTCATCAAAATCAAAATATACAGCCTGCGCATCCGTGCAGAAGTTGATAATTGCCTCTCCGTTTGGTTCGAACACAATCTCCGATTTATCCACGGTGAGGTATGTACCGTAAATATTTCCGTCCACATTTACGTCATCCCATGGCAGTACGCTTACGGTTATTACCGGATCAAGACTTTGTCCGCGTACCTTTATATCTAATGTATAGATATAATTTCTTTTTAAAGTGTAACTTGAATTTGTATATAAATCATACGTACGCTCGATCGTTTTTGCCCCTTCCGTAAGGGAACTTGTGGGAATCCTCACTTTTACTTTAGTCTTTGTATCATCATTATAATTAGCTAAAGACCGGTCATTCTCATATACATAAAAAGAATCTATTTGTCCTCCTGATCCTGCCGGGATATTAAACGATGGGGAGCGGCGTAATGCTGTAGATCCGCGTTCCGGATAATTAATGTACGCGAATCCGGCTTGTCCGGAGGCTACATCCGTTCCCGGAAACAATGACGTCTGGTTTGCTACCTTCAGCACCTGTATTTTGACATTGTCATAGTCGATTACCAAATCCGAAGGCAAAAAAACGGTGTTTTTCGATATATTTACACGAACTTTTGCCACATCACGCTCCAATTGTACCGTGCCTTCATAGGCGGCACCAGCACTGTTATATGAAAGCGGGGTTTTAGTTTCCCCACTCATAAAAAATGAAGTTGCCGCAGTTCCCAAAGGAAGGGGTATTTCTTCGCCTTCGCCTATGATTTTTACGGTTTTACGGTTTGCGTAAACTTTTGCGGTAAGTGCTCCGGTTGCTGCGATATTGTCAACTTCATAGCCGACCGTGAGGATCGAATCATTCGGATCATTCGGACCCGTTTTCTTCAAGTCATCACCGGAAAACTTGCTTTCTTTTATCGGGGTAGAACCTCCCTGATATAAATCCACATATAACGTATCAAGAAAATTTTCATTTATGGAAGCATCCGTATCGGCATACGTAGATATACTTCCTGTGGGGACAAGAATCTTTAAAGAGATATTTCCCACTCCTTTTAGCACAGGGCCTCCAGGCTCTGTGCCGGGATTGGGATCAATGCGTTCATTCGTGCATGTACATAATAATAATGCCATACCGAATAAAAACAAGGATGCTATACGTTGTTTCATTTTCATTCTATATGTTTTCATTTTCATTTTTTACTATCATCACTAATGTAATGTTTTAATTTTATATATACAAGTCGCATATTTTTTTCTTTGAACTAAATTATATCACAAAGTCGACTGCAAAAGTAGGTATTTATAAATACATATTTACTATACAAACCTATATAAGTACAACAACTCGTCTCGCTAAATTCATCAAATTTTCTCTACACGTCTATACAATTTTCCCTTTTATTTTCTAATAAGCTCATAATCACATTGTTTCTATCGAGTTGATTTTGTTTGCAAATGCTGATAATTATTGATTAAAATTCGTTTATCATTCTCTTTACATTTTCGCTTCTACCTCTTTTGCTTTACGAAGAAGGTCGGAGGCAAAGATAAAATCTGCCAAAGATTTGTTCTCCGAACGGATAACCTGCTCTTTAGTGCCGCTCCATTCATTGATTCCGTCCTTGATAAAAATGATATTCTCACCAATATTTATCACCGAATTCATATCGTGTGTGTTGATAACGGTCGTCATACCGTATTCTTTCGTAATGCTATGGATCAGGTCGTCTATGATAAGGGCGGTTTTCGGATCCAGTCCCGAGTTCGGTTCGTCACAGAACAGGTATCTGGGCTGTAACGCTATGGCGCGTGCAATGGCTGCCCGCTTCATCATGCCGCCGCTTATTTCCGACGGGTATAAATCGTATGTTCCGGACAAATCGACCCTTTCCAAACAGGAAACAGCCCGTTTCCTGCGCCCCCGTAAGGTTTCTTTTGAAAACATATCCAGCGGGAACATTACATTTTCCAGTACGGTCATGCTGTCGAACAGGGCGGAACCCTGGAATAACAGCCCCATTTCACGCCGCAGAAGAAGAATCTCATGCTTGTTCATCTTCAGTATATTCCGTCCGTCGAAGATGATTTCTCCGGCGTCCGGTTTTATCAGGCCAATCACGTTTTTCAGCAGAACCGTTTTTCCCGACCCGCTTCGCCCTATAATGAGGTTTGTCTTCCCGGTTTCAAAAACCGTGCTGACGTCATTAATAACGATTCTCCCGTCGAACGACTTTATCAGATGTTTTACTTCAACCATATTAAGTCAACATTATATGTGTTAATAAAACATCGGCCATCAGGATCATAATGCTGCTCATAACGACGGCATTCGTGCTTGCTTTGCCTACCATTAGCGATCCGCCTTTTACCGTATATCCGAAAAAAGACGCGATGGATGATATAATGAATGCATAAACGATGGATTTTATGATCGAATATGTGATGTAATACGAATTGAAGTAATACTGAAGCCCGAACTCAAAAGACGAAGGCGTCATCCCTCCTCCCGTATAACTTGCCGCTATGCCTCCGGCAAGCCCGGTAGTCATACTGAATATGACCAGTACGGGTATAAAAATCATCAGTCCTGCGATTTTAGGCAGGATAAGAAAGTTCGCGGAATTGACGCCCATCATCTCCATGGCGTCGATCTGCTCGGTGACGCGCATCGTGCCGATCTCGGACGCGATGTTACTGCCGACCTTGCCCGCAAGGATGAGGCACATGATCGAAGAAGAAAATTCCAGCAGGATGATCTCTCGCGTTGTATAGCCTATGGTAAACATGGGGATAAGGGGCGAGCTTATGTTCAGCGATATCTGGATGGCGATTACGGTTCCTATAAAAATGGATATGACAATAACAATCCAGACAGAATCTACGCCGAGCTTGTAAATCTCTTTCACTAACTGTTTGAAAAACATATTCCATCGCGTAGGTATGGCAATGGCCTTCTTCATAAGAAGTACATAATCCCCTAATTGATGCAACGCTTTTATCATAATAATCCTTTCTATTTATTAGCGGGAGAAAAATCTTAGTAAATCATTCCCGTTTGCAAAGATAAGCAAAGAAAATAATATAATCATACCTGTGATCTGGGCGTATTCGAGAAATTTATCTCCCGGTTTGCGTCTTGTGACGACTTCGTAGAGCAGGAACATCACGTGTCCACCGTCGAGGGCGGGGATGGGAAGGATGTTCATGAAGGCAAGTATGATTGACAGGAATGCCGTGCGTTCCCAGAACATGCGCCAGTTCCAGGAGGCCGGGAACAGGTTGCCGATAGCGCCGAATCCGCCGACGCTTTTTGCGCCTTCTTTTGTGAATACATATTTCATGTCGTTCACGTAACCCTTGAGCGTGTTGACGCCCAATCTTATCCCTGCGGGGAATGATCCGAAGAAATTATATTTTACGGTAACCGTCTCGTAGATTGCGAGAGGTCTGTTGAGTAATTGTATTCCAAGAAATCCCAGCGAGTCGATCGGGGCGTTTACCGAAAGCGGTTGTCCGTTGCGCAAGATGTCTATCCGTACGGTTGTCCCCCGGTTGGCATACAATTCATTTGTAACATCCGATACCACGGGGGCGCTCACTCCATTAATACCCGTTATCCGGTCGTCTTTTTTTAGCCCCGCTTCGATTGCCGCTTGCGATTGCACACCGGCGATGATCGCCGGAAAACGATAGTAGGCAAAGCCTTCCTTGTCCCGGAGAATCCGTTGCATCATATCTTCGGGAATGGCGATAGCGACGTTCTTCCCGTCCCGGAGGACGGTTACCGTACGTGCGTTTACGACCTGGCGCAAACAGTTTTCGTCAAAACGTTCGAGCGTTGCCGTGTCGGCTTTCAATAAAATGTCACCGTCCTGAAACCCGATGTTTTTGAACGTATTGCTATATTCCATGCCGCATGTCACGTTCTTCAGCGGGATGTAGGTGTCGCCCCAGTAAAATAATACCATTGAATAGATGAATAGGGCGAGCAAAAAGTTAAAAATCACTCCCGCCGTCATGATGAGCAGCCGTTGACCCGCAGGTTTGGAGCGAAATTCGTACGGTTGGGGCGGTTGCGCCATTTGCTCTTTGTCCATAGACTCGTCTATCATGCCGGATATCTTGCAGTATCCGCCAAGCGGCAACCAGCCGAGGCCATATTCCGTTTCGCTGCTTTTAGGTTTGAATTTGAACAGCGAAAACCAGGGGTCGAAGAATAGATAAAATTTTTCAACCCGCACCTTAAACAGGCGGGCGAAGATGAAATGTCCAAATTCATGAATGAGTACTAATAAGGAGAGGCTGAAAATCAGCTGTACGGCTTTTATTAAAAATGTTTCCATATTTTCTGTTAATTTGTAAATTTGTTTTTCGTTATAAGTTCTTCTGCGATACGGCGGGCTTCCGTGTCGGTACGGACATAATCCTCATAAACGGGATTCACCGTGAAGGACGATTTTGTCATCGTTTGTTCAATGATATCGCTCATCTGCAGGAAGCCTGTTTTGCCCTGAAGAAAAGCGGATACGACGATTTCGTTTGCGGCATTCAGGATGCACGGCATGTTTCCTCCCTTGCGCACCGCCTCGAAAGCGAACGCCAGGTTACGGAATTTTTCCGTGTCGGGCCGCTCGAAAGTAAGCGACCGGCAGGAGAAAAAATCAAGTCTTTCGGACGGGCTTTTGAGCCGTTTCGGATATGAGAAGGCATACGATATGGGAAGTTTCATGTCGGGAATGCCTAACTGCGCCATAATCGCGCCGTCTTCAAACTGAACCATGGAGTGTATGATGGATTGCGGATGAACGACGATTTCGATCTGTTCCGGTTGAACATCGAAAAGCCATTTGGCTTCAATCATTTCAAAGCCTTTATTCATCAGCGATGCCGAATCGATCGTCACCTTAGCGCCCATGTTCCAGTTCGGATGCCGGAGCGCTTCTTCTTTTGTCGCCGTTGCAAGTTCCGCTTTCGTCCGGTTAAAGAACGGGCCGCCCGAAGCGGTAAGGAGAATTTTTTCTACCGGGTTGCGCCATTCGCCGTTGAGGCACTGGAAAATGGCCGAATGTTCGGAATCGACCGGTATGATGGGGGTCTGCCTTTCTTTTGCAAGATTTGTTACCAGCTCGCCGGCCACGACTAACGTCTCTTTGTTGGCAAGCGCGATGGCTTTGCCCGCTTTGACCGCTTCGATAGTGGGACGGAGTCCGGAGTAACCGACCATGGCCGTCAGTACCATGTCAATCGGCTCTGCGGTGACAACTTGGGCGATAGCGTCCGCTCCCGCCCATACTTTTACCGGGAGATCTTCGAGCGCCTCCTTTACTTCGGGATATTTTTTCTCATTAGCAATGACTACCGTATCGGGCATGTACCTGTGCGCCTGTTCGATCAGCCGTTCGGCGTTGTCGTTGGCCGTCAATGCGTACACCTCGAATAAATCCCGGTGTGCGCTTACTACCTCTAACGCCTGTGTGCCTATCGAACCTGTAGAACCTAATATAGCTAACTGTCTTGCCATTTTACTGTTTCAAAATTTAAAAAGCAATATACTTCTCGGGATTGACGGGCGTTCCTTTGTGCCACAGCTCGAAATGCAAGTGCGGTCCTGTCGACAGTTCGCCCGTATTTCCGACGATAGCAATCGCTTCGCCGGTGATTACGCGGTCTCCAATCTCTTTTAAGAGTATATCGTTATGTTTATATATGGATATAAAATCATTTTTATGCTGCAAAGCGATCACATTTCCGTATTTGGGATCGAATCCCGTGTAGATAACGGTCCCTTCGAGTGAGGCAAGTACGTTTGCCCTGGGCGCGGATGTCAGGTCTATTCCGAAATGTCCTTTTTCTTCATCAAATGCCGAAGAAATGATGCCGTTCAGCGGCCGGTAGAAAAACATCTCCGTCTGGGGCGGATTGGGGTTCAGCGCCGTGAGGTTGTATTTTTCTTCTTCTTCAAATTTTCCGATGAACGCAGATTCCCGGTCACTGCGCGGGATATCGAAATCGGACGTACGGAACGGCGTCGTGTCGATGTGCTGTATCGAGTCGATGCTGATATTCCCGGACAGGATGTCGGATATGTTTTTGATGTAATTGGACTGGGCGGCAAACTGTTCTTCCAGGGAATCCGCTCTTAATGCGTTCTCGAGGATCACTTTACGCACCTCGACATCCAGATATCCGGGCAGGTAGTTGTGTATAGGGGTCAGTATGATGATTACGGACGTAAGCGTTATCAGGATAAGGGCAAACACACCTATATAAACGAAAACCGACAGTTGGGACAGACGAACAGACCATACCTCCTCTAACGTAGATTCGTTGAAGAACATGAACTTATACTTGAATCGTATACGTTTCCAGAATGACTTGTTTGGATATTTTCGTTTCATAAGTACTTTAACCGACCGCTATATTATATTTCCCAAAAACCGTCAGGCAGTGTCACTTCGATCATTTTCCGTTCCGGATCGACCGTTGTTACCAGCGCAGCCGGGATGAGTATTTCCTTTTCTTTGCAATCGACCGTCAAGAGGATATTTATCGTTTTGTCGTCAATATCCGTTACCGGCCCGATCGTCCCAAGTTTTTCGTCCGATACCGTATATCCTGTGACATATTTCCAGCCGGACGTATCTTCGTCATGTAACGGCAACATATCCGCCGGGACATAGGCCCGTTTTCCGGTAAAGAGTTTCGCTTTTTCTTCGGAGTCAATGCCGTCAAACCCGATGAGTACGGTTGTATTGCTTTTCTGTCTGTACGAATCAATAAAAAAAGGTACCGGTATGCCGTCCATATCGCAAACGATATACGGATCATCGCAGGAAATATCCGCCGGGTCATAATCCGTTACAAGCGAAATTTCCCCCTTAATTCCATGCGGTTTGGCAAACTGTCCTATTTTAATTAATTCTTCCTTTTTAATCATCATGCATTTTCCCTTGAAATGTGCGCTCCGAGTTTGTTCAGGCGTTCGTCGATATGCTGATATCCCCGGTCTATCTGTTCAATATTGTCAATCCGGCTTGTCCCGTTGGCGCTCATCGCAGCGATGAGCAATGCTATTCCCGCGCGGATATCGGGAGATACCATTTTTGCGCATCTTAATTTCTGGCGGTTGTCCAATCCGATGACGGTAGCCCTGTGCGGGTCGCATAAAATGATCTGCGCACCCATATCAATCAGTTTATCCACGAAAAACAACCGGCTTTCAAACATTTTCTGGTGTATCAGTACGCTTCCTTCGGCCTGTGTGGCGACGACCAGCATCACACTCAACAGGTCGGGCGTCAGTCCCGGCCATGGAGCATCGGCTATCGTCATAATGGAGCCGTCCATAAATGTCTCTATCTGATAGTTGTCCTGTGCCGGAATGTAAATGTCGTCTCCTTTTTTTTCAAGTTTAATGCCGAGCCGGCGAAACGATTCCGGTATGATGCCCAGCTTGTCGTATGCCGTATTTTTGATTGTTATCTCCGAGCCGGTCATGGCGGCCATGCCGATAAAACTGCCTACTTCGATCATGTCGGGGAGTATCGTATGTGTTGTATCGTGCAAAGCGTTTACCCCTTCGATTGTAAGCAGGTTTGAACCGATGCCCTGTATTTTCGCCCCCATGCGGTTGAGCATTTTCGACAGTTGCTGGACATACGGCTCGCAGGCGGCATTGTAGATTGTGGTAACGCCTTTCGCCAGTACGGCAGCCATGATGATGTTGGCGGTTCCGGTGACGGATGCTTCGTCGAGCAGCATGTATTCGCCTTTCAGTCCTGTTTTTGGGGCGGTTATTTCGCCTATATGGGGTTGTATGCCGTGATTGAACTCCGCTCCCAGCGCCCGGAATCCTGTCAGGTGTGTGTCGAGCCGGCGGCGTCCGATCTTATCGCCTCCGGTTTGCGGAAGTACGGCTTTGCCGAAACGTCCGAGTAACGGGCCTGCCATGAGCACCGAACCTCTTAGTGATGCGGCTTTGTGTGCATATTCTTCCGAATAAATATAATCCGTATCGAGTTCATCCGCCTGGAAAGAATAGGCTTCGTCCGACAAACGTTCGGTTTTGACGCCCATTCTTTGAAGTAAGTCAATCAGATTACGGATGTCGAGGATGTCCGGTATGTTATGAATCTCCACTCTTCCGGGGGTAAGCAATGTGGCGCATATAATCTGCAGCGCCTCATTTTTCGCACCCTGCGGACAGATGTCTCCACTTAATCTGCGATTGCCTTCTATGATGAAAGAACTCATTATCCTTTGCGTGAATGATTTTTCTTATTATTCTTCTTGTTCGTATTCCGTGGAGTTGAATCAATCAGGTCGGCGGTTTCGGGAAGCCTGAACGTTTCCGCGTTCCGGACGATTCTCATCTCGGACAGTTCGGCCAGGTCTTTTAGTATTTTCCGGTTGTCGACCGAGTCTTTATTCCATATCAGGAATGATTTTTTCATCTGATTGGCAATCAGGTGTACCAGTGTCTCTTTTTCACGCCCTTCTTCCATCATGGCGGCTTTGTTGATGAGACGTTCGAGCGTTTGCCCGTAGTGGCGATAGATTATTTCCGTCTCACCGTACGGGACAAGGGGCGGACGCTGGTGCAGATTTTCCTTCTTTATCACTTCGTAAGGATAATCCACGTCCAGCTTGAAATCGGCCATGATTGCCAGGTGATCCCAAAGGATATGCTTGAAATCATTGACATCCCTCAGGTGGGGGAACAAATTCCCCATTATGCTGATGATTGCGTTCGCGCAACAGTTACGTTCTTCGCGGTTTTCTATCGTCAGGCAGAAGTCTACCATGTTCTGAATGTTACGGCCATATTCAGGGAGAGCCAGGGGTTTAGCATTTGTATTGTACTTCATGTTTTACTCTTTCATCAATATTTTACGGTGCAAAAGTAGGTATTTTTATTGACTTTTACTACTTTTGCGCGAGTAAAAATAAAAATCCGGGTGATGAAAAAGATATATGTTGAAGGCGAGATTAACAATGTGCGGGTCGGAATGTGTCAGATAAACCTCTCCGATACGGTTATTGAGACAGATAACGGTAGAGTTACAAAGAAGAATAATCCCGTCGTTGTGTATGATACTTCAGGTCCTTACGGAGACAGTGCATTTAAGGCCGATTTTCCGGATGCGCTCCCTCGTATACGCGAGTCATGGTACGCTCGCCGTAAGGATATTGTGTTTAAACCGGGCAATAAAAGTGATATTGCCCAAAAAGCGTTCTTTTGTGCGAAGGCGGGGAAATGTATTACGCAAGTGTGTTATGCGAAAAAACGGATGATAACTCCTGAAATGGAATATGTTGCGATACGTGAGAATCAGCAGATAGAGGCGCTTGGCCTGAAATCGTACATTACCCCCGACTTCGTTCGCAGGGAAGTTGCTGCCGGACGCGCCGTTATCCCGGCGAACGTCAATCACCTGGAGCTTGAGCCGATGGTCATAGGGAGCCGTTTCCGTGTGAAGATAAACAGTAATATATGTATGGGGAAATTTTTTACGAGGAATGATGTCGAAAAGATTCGCCTTAACTGTTGCCTCGGAGTAGATACGCTGATGGATATATCGCGTACGGAATCTTCTGCCGCAACGCGCGAGTACCTGGTTCGCAATTCTCCGGTTCCTGTCGGTACGCCTCCGTTATACGGTGCACTGGCAAAGGCGGGCGGTAAGGTGGCCGATCTGTCGTGGGAGCATTACCGTAGCGCTCTTATCGAACAGTTGGAGCAGGGGATTGATTTTATTTCCGTTCATGCCGCAATGAAACGCAAGCATCTTGATTTGATTTCGCACAGGCTTACGGGCGTCGTCTCCTGTGCGGGGAAAATCCTTGCCGAATGGATGAATGTACATGGGGAGGAGAACTTCCTGAACGTCCATTTCCCGGAGATCTGTGAGATTGCGGGCACGTATGACGCCGTCGTCTCGCTGGGCAGCGGATTGCGCCCCGGTTCGATCTATGATGCGAACGACGAGGCACAGTTTGCCGAACTTGCCGAAATACGGAAACTTGTTGAAACCGCATGGAAATATTATGTCCAGGTTATGGTCGAAGGCCCGGGACATATACCGATGAATAAGATTGAGGCTTATATGAAGGAGTACCGGTATGTATGCAAAGGCGTTCCGTTTTTTTCGCCGGGCATGGTCACTTCCGATCTGGCGGTCGGGCACGAGCATATCGCCGCGGCCATAGGAGGCGCGCAAATGGCATGGTACGGCGCTTCGCTTATCGGCGGGCTTAAAAGTCAGGCCGGCATAACGAGTGTGGAACGTATGCAGACCGATTTGCTGAGTTACAAGATTGCCGCTCATTCGGCCGACCTGGCCAAAGGACATCCCGGCGCTCAGGTACGTGATAATGCGTTTAGCAAAGCGAAGCAGGAAAACCGCCGGAAAGACTGGCTGAAACTGTCGCTCGGCAATATCGGCCGCCTGTGAAGTCTCCGGCTTCTCACAAACGTTTGTTTATTTGGAATCTTTAAGCAGAAATTCTTTGATGACTTTCTCGAACGATTCGCGCGGCAAGGCTCCTACCGAAGTATGAGGCGTGTCTTTTTCGGGAATAAAAAGGTACATCGGGATGTTGCTTACACCGAAAACACGGGCTAATTCTTTTTCCCTGTCGACGTCGACCTTGTATATGATGAGTTTTCCTTTATATTCGGCCGCGAGCGCTTTCAAGATCGGCGTCACCTTTCTACATGGACCACACCAGTCTGCATAAAAGTCAATGATACAGGGAAGTTCCCCTTCGTAAACCCATTCTTCCGGATGCTTTTCGTAATTGTACACTTTTGCCAGGAAGTCGGCCTTGTTTAACACGACAATCGTGTCCGGAGCGGCGGCTGTTGTCTCTATTGAGTTTTCCGGATGTGACCGTACGCTTCCTGCCGGAAGGCTTATCGCCGCAAATATTATTAGTATATATTTTAAAGTATTCATTGATAAATAACTAAAATAATGAATGATTGAGCGTACAAATGTACATGATTTTTTTGAGATTGCTATGATTTTTCTTCATTTTTCAACTTTACACCGGTACTATTTTATTACAACCCAACGGCTGACGCCTCTTTTTTTTGTGCTGAACTCTACGCCGATTTTTATTAATTGCTTGCCGCTTGCCTCGAAAGGTATCAGGTAATCTCTTGTGTCGATTTGCGCTAATGCCTTTTCGGCCGAAACATTCTTCTCCAATTTAAATTCAAACACATACACTGCGTCGAGAATTTCTACTACGGCGTCAATCCGGCCGGTAGCTGTCCGGTATTCCACCCGGATGAACTGTCCTATCAGCTTGAATAAGATGTAAAAAATTGTCTGGTAGTGTTTTTCTTCTTTATTGTTGAGTTCGTAAGGTATGTCTGCGAAAAAGGATTTCAGGCGGTTCATAAAACCGTCAACGTCATGCGCCCACAAATCCCGTATAAACTGCCTGCCGGAAAATTCGCTCCGGGTATTTTTCCCCGGCATGTAACCTGCCATCAATTCGCGGAGAAAACCATATTTGACTTCTTCGTTCGGAAAACCAAGCGTATATTCGTCCAGCAGGGTATCATAATCCTTGATAGTCAAGTAGCCGCTTTGATACATTAGCGGTACCGGATCCGTGTCGTCAATCCGGTAATCCATGATCGCTTCTGCCGGGATTTTCACGTCGTTTTCCAGCTTCGGGATATCAAAATCAATAGTTTTCAACATTTTGACGAGAAAGGTAGGTGTACCCGTCTCAAACCAGTAATGCCTGAAATCCAGTTTTGCAAACGTATTCAGTACACTGAAAGGATTGTATATATCTTCGCTTTCTTTGGCGAAATGATATCCGTCGTACCGCTTTTTCATTTCGGCGAACGCTTCGCCGTTCGTTGTCTTTCTTTTTTCGGCCAGCGCCTGCAATTCCGGTTGAAAATCGCGGAGCAGTTCGCTTTCCGAAATACCGCAAATGCCTGCAAACTGTTCATCCATGCTGATGTCCTGCAACTGGTTGAGGTCGCTGAAGATACTTATCTTTGAAAACTTCGTCACGCCGGTGACAAAGACAAAACGCAGGTCGGTATCCGCACTTTTCAGTACGCCGTAAAAACCTTTCAACGCATTACGCATTGCGTCGTTGGCATCAAAGTTATCTATTGTGCCAAGCAGTGGTTTGTCGTATTCGTCTATCAGGACGACTACCTTGCGTTTCGTTTGTTTACCGGCGGCGCGGATTAATTTATCGAAACGGACACCCGGATTCTCGTCTTTCTCAACAGTAATGCCGATTCTTTCTTCCGCTTCGTCCAGGTTGTTGTGAAGTATCGCATTGAGCGACTTCACGTCGGTAAGCATACCTCGCGTCATATCAATATGAATGACGGGATATTCCGTCCAATCCTTTTCCAGTCCGGCAATGGCCAGGCCGTCGAACAGATCCTTTTTGCCCATAAAATAGGCTTTGAGTGTAGATATAAACAAACTTTTCCCAAACCGCCGCGGACGGCTGAGAAAATACGGTGCATCACTATTCAACAGTTGATGAATATATGCCGTTTTATCTACATAAATATTTCCCCCCCTGCGGAGTTTCTCAAAATCCTGTATCCCTATGGGTAATTTTCTATTTGGAATCATTGTCGTAAAATTTTATGGTTCGGATGCAAACTTACATAAAATAATCCGGTTTTACAAGCCAGAGCGACGGAAAAAGATTTTTTGAGGCGGGAGACTATCCGAAAATCCTCCGAAACGTCATTGAGACAGCGAGGCGCGAAGCCGGGAAATTAAATATATTTCCGGTTTTTCTTATCCGAATATGCCGGATTTGTGTATTTTTGCACCTGTGGAAATGACGGATCGTTTACGAAATTTCATACGCGATCATGCGGATGACGACGTATGGGAGCTTATGCTGAAGGCATCGCAATATAAAGGTATTGACCTGCGGTTTGCCGTCGGGCAGATTGCGGCGCGGCGGCAGGTGAAGGACAAACTGCCGTCGTGGTATGCCGACGATCGTTTGATATTCCCGTCGGCGCTGGCGGCCGAACAGTGTTCGTCCGAACTGACGGCTACGTATAAACAACGCCTTGTCGACAGCGATGATGAGGCATTTGACCTGACCGGAGGACTTGGCGTAGATTCTTATTTTTTATCCCGGAAAGTGCGCAGGGTGACGTACGTGGAACGTAATGCGGAGTATTGCGAAACGGCGACATATAATATGAAGCGGCTTGGTGCGCATAATGTCGATATTCTGCACGGAGACGCGGTAGATTTGATTACCGGCGATGCGGAACGGTTGTCTGCGGCGAATGTATTCTATATAGATCCCGCACGCAGGGGAGACGGGAACAGGCGGATGTTCGCCCTGGAAGACTGTGACCCGGATCTGACGAAGATATGGCCTTTGCTTCGTAAAAAGCGTGTCAAAATAATCGTCAAACTGTCGCCGATGCTTGACATCGGCCGGGTACTGTCGCAATTACCGGGTGTGACGGAAGTACATGTCGTCTCGGTAAGGAATGATTGCAAGGAGTTGCTTGCGGTAAGCAGTGACGACGCCGGTAAGACGGATGTGAAAATCTGTTGCGTGAATTTCACGTCTTCCGGCGAAGAACAGGCCTTTTGGTTCGGCTATGACGGGGAGAAAACGGCTACCGTTTCGTATGCGGAAACTGTTGGCCGGTATCTTTACGAGCCGAACGCATCCCTGTTGAAAGCCGGTGCGTACCGGACGGTTTCGTCGCGTTACGGGTTGAAAAAACTGCATGTGAGCAGCCATCTCTACACCGCGGATACCTGTATTCCGTCTTTTGCAGGAAGGATCTTTGAGGTGAAAAATGTATATAAATTCGATAACCGTTTGTGCCGGGAACTGTCGGCGCAAATACCCCGGGCGAACATTTCAGTCCGCAATTTCCCGCTTTCCGTCGACGAACTGCGCAGACGAACCCGCATA
>JAISYY010000075.1 GCA_031269635.1 Tannerella sp.
TCAAATTCATAGTTCAATTCATTATCCGGGAAAGCTTCACGCAAATAATTGGATATGCTTCCGGAGGTCTCGTGGAATGTCACTGTCTGTTTCGTGTCTACTTCGCTGTTGCTGTACACGATCAGATAGTCTGTTTGCTTTTCTATCTCGTCGAACAACCGGGCTAAACTCAGTTGTGTGGACGGGAGCCTGATAATTGCGTTCTGTGCGTCGCTGTTCGTTGCCAGCACGCTGAAAACGCTTACAAATAATAAAACTACCGATAGTTTCATGGTTCTAAATACTGTTTTAAATTTTTTATGGTACATAATTTGTACATACAAATGATTTCTTTTCATATCTTTGCATTGAATAAAGTAAATAATAATTTGATTACATTCGTTTTTTGTTTGCTTTTCGCTTACCGGCGGATGTTAACGGCATCTGCCGGTTTTCTTTTTTTCTTTCTCTCTCTCATCTCATAGCGCCTCCTTTTTTAACTGTTAATTAATCGGTTACATATTCTCAACTTAAAGTAATTCTGTTCAATTCTTCATCCCGGTGGATTTTGAACCGGTGGATTTTCTGTATGATGCGGAGGATTTCCATCGCACCGTCGCGCTGGCGGAATTTGCCCGTGTACCGGTAGTGGAGGATTTGCGGGTTCGCCACCACAATGTCCACGTCATAATACAGTTCCAGCTTACTGATGATTTTTCCAAGAGGTTGTCCTTTGAATGTGTAGATACCTTCTTTCCAGAGCAGTTGGTCTTCATCCAGATCTTCCACACGGAATTGGCCGTTCGCATAAACCAATTGCCGGTTGGGTTCAAGTATTGTCCCGTTCGGTTTGCCGGGGTTGCAGACTTCGATCGAGCCGTCGACCAGAGATGCACTCACATATTCGGCGCCGGGATAGCTGTATACGTTAAACTGTGTACCAAGTGCGGTAATTTCGAGCGATGCGGTAGCGACGACAAAAGGTTTCACGGCGTTGTGGGCAACGTCGAAGTAAGCTTCGCCCGTAAGTCTTACCCGGCGTTCATCGGTGAAGACAGACGGGTAACGCAGCGCCGAACAGGCATTCAGCCAGACTGTTGAGCCATCGGGCAGCGTGATACGGGCACGCTGGCCTGCCGGTGTATACAATTCTTGCCAGACGGATGCCTGTTCCGCAGACTTTTGCATCGTCGACACGGTCGTTTTCCATGTAACGAAGACGATCAGCGCAACAGCGGCGGCGTAACCGGCCACCCGTCCGGCCATGCGGAACAGTTTAGCTCGACGGTATATTCGCATGAAATGCCGGTACGGCTTCTCGCCTTCGGCTTTTCCGGCATTACCGGCCGAGAGTAAAAAAACGCCGCGTATATTCTGTACCGCCAGCAGTTCTTCCCGCAAAGTGGGGTTCGCTTCCGATTCCCTGAGCAAACGTATCCGTTCGTTTCCGGACAGTTCGCCGTCAAAATATTTTATTATTCTTTCGTCCATACGATATATATAACGAACGAACATCAAAAATCCCCCAAAAGAATGGAGACTTTTTTTACAATATCGTTATAAAAAAAACTTTACGGCAGAATCGAAGGCTCTTAAATCCCTCAAAGAGAGGCATTTTTCACAAAAAAACACCATCAGCATAAAATATGGCTTTAACACTTCGTGCGATACAAATAAAAACATAAAAACATGTACGTACAAGTTTTATGCTTATATTTGCAAAATCAATACCGGATATTTCTTGTCCCTTTTGCGGATGTACGTACAAGTCGGACATTAAAAATATAGCGTAATTAATAAAAAACGATTCTTATGAAACCCCAAAAAAACGCAAGTGAAATGAGTGTGAAAGAACTGGCATCATATATTGACCAGTCCGTGTTAAAACCCGAATTTACTCAGGCAGAAATAAGGAAATACATACAGGAAGGCATTGATTACGGATGTAAGACCGTATGCATTAATCCCTCATCTTTACCGATAGCCAAAGTACTATGCGGCAACACCGATACAAAAATCTGTATCGTATGTGATTTCCCGTTCGGATTATCGACAACTGCCTCTAAAGCCATGCAAGCAGAAGAATACTGTAAAAGCGGCGATATTTTTGAGCTTGATATTGTTGCAAACTATGGCTGGATCAGGAGTGGTATGTGGAAAGAGGTAGAAGAAGATATGAAGACGGTCTGCGATGTCTGCCATAAATATGGGACAGCCGTAAAAGTCATTTTTGAAACGGACGCCCTCACCATTGAAGAAGTGAAAAAAGCAACGGAAGCCGCCATTATGGCGGGAGCGGATTTTGTAAAAACATCTACCGGATTTTTCACCGGCGGGAAAAATGAGGGTGCAACAATCGAAATAATACAGGCGATGATGGATGTCGCAAAAGGGAGAACGAAAATTAAAGGATCGGGAGGAATCCGTACACAGGAACATTTCTTTCAATTAATAGACATGGGAATCGACCGAATGGGAATCGGATATAAATCAACGCCTGTTGTATTAGGTTTGAGTAATTCCTCAAAGGGAGAGGCGCTTTTCACAAAAAGAACATCATCAGCGTGAAATATGGTTTTAACGCTTCGCGCATTTTCCGGTAAGCAATGGTTAGTTGATTTTCTATTGTTTTGGGCGATACGCCAAGTTCTGCGGCGATGTCTTTTTGGCACATACCCTCCAGTTTATGTTTGACGAAGATTGTACGGCACCGTTCGGGCAATGTGGCAAGGGCGTTTTCCAGGATTTCCGTTACCGTATCTTCGTCGAAAATGCCGTCGTCGAGAATTTCCAGCGAATCGAATTTCATGCGTAGCGTCAACTCATATTCTTCCTGCATGAAATTCGCCGCTTCTCTTTCGACTATTCGGTGGCGCAGGACGTCGATGCATCTGTTTTTAAGCGACGTAAACAGGTATGCCGTGATGTCCACGCGCCCCGAAAGCAGGTCGTATTTTTCGTACAAATCGGTAAAAACGTCCTGTACGGCGTCGTTTGCATCATCCTCCGATAGAAGATATTCGCGTGCAAACGCCGTCGTTCGTGGATACCAGTGTGTGTAAAACTCCTTGAATATCATCTTAGGGACAAAAATACAGGATAAAAATGACTTTCCGGCACAGATGAGCAAAAATGTGCCTGATTTTTTTTTCGCAACAACCACGAACGCTATAAACATGACATCAAAATTCATCCGAAACACGAAGGTGTGATTTATCCAAACAAAAGCGGCCAGTTTTTTGCATTTCACAAAAAGTTTGTAACTTTGAAGCATTATTTTCGAGTAATAACATTATACGTCATTTTATGAAACATCCGTACTACATGATACTGTTCCTTTGCAGTTTCACCGTCATATCAACAAAATATGCACCGGCAGCCGCATTGCAAGCGCCTCCATTAAGCCCGCAGGCGCAGATAAGCCTGCTGACAAGTTCCCCGACCGGAGATGCAGTGTACACTTTATACGGCCACTCGGCGCTTCGCGTGTATGACCCCGGAACAAAGCTTGATGAGGTTTTCAATTATGGCATATTCGACTTTTCCCGGCCGAATTTCATCTATCGCTTTGCAAAAGGTGAAACCGATTATATGGTCAGGGCATATAATTTCAATTATTATCTCCTTGATTATATCGAACGCGGAAGTGAAATTTATGAACAGATTTTGAATCTGCTGCCCGAAGAAAAAGAATCGCTTTGGCAGGCTCTTGTCCTTAACGAACGGCCGGAAAACCGTACGTACAGGTATAATTTCTTTTTCGACAACTGCGCCACACGACCGGTAGCCATGGTCGAAAACAGCATACGCGGCTCCATAAGATATCCGGGACAGCCCGCCTCCCGCGATTACCGTGCCGACACCAAAGACGCACCGCCGGCCGGACGATCCACTTTCCGCGATGCGATTAATTTCTGTACCCGCCATCATCCGTGGGTAACGTTCGGTTGCGACCTGGTACTGGGCGCTCCGACAGACCGGGTTATGACGCTCAAAGAAACGTTCTTCCTTCCCGAATACCTCCGGAAAACATTCGACAAAGCGGAGATCGAACGGAACGGAGCCACACAACCGCTCATTATAAAGACAAACATCCTCTCCGAAGAAACGCGAGCGCCGGAACAGTCACCCCCATTCGCGACCTCTCCCCTCGCCTGCTTCACGCTCGTTTTTATCATTTTATTATACCTTACATGGTTGGAATGGAGAAAAAAAACATATTACAGGTGGCTGGACATCCTGCTGTTTTTTAGTGCCGGGATGGCAGGATGTATCCTGTTCTTTTTGAGTTTTGTATCCGTGCATCCGAGCATATTTCCCAACATTTCGTTGCTATGGTTACACCCTTTTCACCTGGCGGGAATCATACTCTTTTCCGTAAAAAAATTTAATAAGCTGGCTTTTTGGTATCATATTATTAACTTTGCGACAATTTTAGGAATGTCAATCGCGTGGATTTTTGTCACGCAGCATTTCAACATTGCGTTTACACCGCTGATAGCCAGCCTTTTGTTGCGGTCGGCGGGGACGCTAATAAGAAAAAAGCGATCTATCGGATGAGAAAATTTATAACTTCATTGATTGCCGTACTGGCAGTCACAAACCTGCAGGCACAACAGCACCATGCGCCGAAACTGGTCGTATGCATAATGATAGACCAGTTGCGGGGGGACTATCTGGATTATTTCAAAAGCTCGTTCGGCGAACGCGGCTTTAAACGTTTGCTGAACGACGGCGTGGTTTACAACCATGTACAGTTTGAATTTTCAAATATAGACCAGGCAAGCTCTTTCGCCACGCTGTTCACCGGCTCAAATCCCTGTTATCACAGCATCACCGGGGTAAAAAGATACGATTTCAACAAGGAGCAGGAGGCATCCTGCCTGCACGACGCCCACTATCTCGGCAATTACACGCACCAGAACTTCTCCCCGAAAAACCTGCTGTGCTCAACCATCGGAGACGAGCTGAAAATCGCATCCAAAGGCGCCGCCCAGGTCTACGCGATAGCTCCCGAAGCCGAATGTGCGATCCTGTCGGCCGGACATGCGGCCGACGGCGCGTTCTGGCTCGACGATTATAACGGGAAGTGGGCGACTACGACTTTCTACAAAAACGTTCCGGCATACGTCGACAAACTGAATATCGGGACGGAATCCCTTTCATCGCGACTGCCGGGCATTGCGTGGAGTCCCTTACTGCCGGCAGACCGTTACGATGCGCTGCCTTACATAGCAGGTAAAAAACAGTATAACTATAAATTCAGCGAGAAAGAAGTAGGCTGTTACCCGCGCTTCAAGACTGCCCCTTTCATTAATCAGGAAGTCTGCCGGCTCGCCGCGCAATTCATAGACGCCGGAGGGTTGGGAACGCACCAGGTACCGGATCTGCTTAGCGTCACATTCTACGGAGGTAACTTCCTGGACGTGCAGGATAAAACGTATACGCAGGAAGTGCAGGACATTTATTTCCAGTTAGACAAAAGCATAGCGGAACTGCTTGATGTAATCGACAAAAAAGTCGGATTAGACAAGGCGCTTGTTATTGTGACGGGAACCGGCTATTATACCGATACGGAAATCACCCCCCAGGGAGAAACTTCAACCGGCGGAACATTCCATCCCAAACGCTGCACAGCCCTGCTGAACATGTATCTGATGGCCTTATACGGCCAGAAAAACTGGGTCAAAGGCTACTATAACCGGCAACTATTCCTGAACCGTAAAACGATCGAAGATGAAAAAGCAGATCTCCACGTCCTACAAAACAAAGCGGCGGAGTTCGTTGCGGAGTTCAGCGGCGTACAACAGGTCACAACCGACTTGTCACTGCGCGCCGGCGAATGGAACGAAGGCAGCGCGACGCTCCGGTACGGAACGCATCACGCCGGACGCGGCGACCTTATCATCGAACTCCAGCCGGGCTGGGGCATAGAAGAGGACCTGGCCGGACAACCGACAAAAGTAAAACGCAACAACGCCGTCGTTACTCCTTTAATATTCATCGGACATAACCTTAAACCCAGGCGTATCGAACGTTCCGTTTACGCTACGGAGATCGCTCCGACGATAACGAACGTACTGCGCATCCGCGCTCCCAATGCTTGCAGCGACCTTCCCCTATCCGAAATAAGATAAAAAACTATTACATAAACATCAAAAAATAACAATTTACAACATACAACACAATGGGATTTAACGATATATTGACAAAGTTGTTCGGCAACAAGTCACAAAGGGACTTAAAAGAAATCACCCCTTTTGTAGAAAAAATAAAAACTGTTTATCCTTCGGTAGAAGCCCTCTCGAACGATGAACTGCGGGCAAAAAGCGCCGGGATACGGCAACAAGTGCAGGATTACGTATCCGAAGAAAAGGCTAAGATCGCGTCTTTACGCGAAGGCATTGACAACAAACCCCTCGAAGAACGCGAATCAATATGGGCGGAGGTCGATAAAATAGAAAAAGACATCATGGAGCGTCTCGAAATCGTGCTGGAGGAAGTGCTTCCCGAAACATTCTCCATCATAAAGGAAACCGCCCGCCGCCTTACGGAAAATGAATTTGTCGAAGTGACGGCGAACGATTTTGACCGCGACCTCGCTGCTGCGCACGACTTCGTCTCTATCGAAGGAGACCGGGCTATTTACCGCAACCGCTGGGTCGCCGGAGGCACGGAGATTCAATGGGACATGGTACACTACGACGTACAGTTATTCGGCGGCGTCGTGCTTCATAAAGGCAAAATAGCCGAAATGGCTACCGGCGAAGGCAAAACCCTGGTGGCCACGCTCCCCGTTTTCCTCAATGCGTTAACGGGTAACGGCGTACATGTCGTTACCGTAAACGATTACCTGTCAAAGCGCGACTCCGAATGGATGGGGCCAATCTACATGTTCCACGGCCTGTCGGTGGACTGTATCGATAAGCATAAGCCGAACTCCGACGAACGCCGCAAGGCTTACCTTGCCGATATTACGTTCGGGACGAACAACGAATTTGGCTTCGACTACCTGCGCGACAATATGGCCATAAGCCCCAAAGACCTGGTACAGCGCAAACACAATTATGCGATCGTCGACGAGGTCGACTCCGTGTTGATCGACGACGCCCGTACGCCGCTGATTATTTCCGGCCCGGTGCCGAAAGGGGAAGACCAGCTTTTCGAAGAATACCGCCCGAACGTGGAAATAGTCGTCAATGCGCAGAAACACCTGTGCACAAAACTGCTGACCGAAGCCAAACAAAAAATGAGCAGCGACGACAAAAAGAACCAGGAAGAAGGCACACTGGCTCTTTTCCGTTCGTACAAAGGCTTGCCGAAAAACAAAGCACTTATCAAATACCTGAGCGAACAGGGCATCAAATCGTCCATGCTGAAGACCGAAGATTTTTACATGCAGGACAACATGCGGCAGATGCACGTCGCAACGGACGAACTCTATTACGTCATCGACGAGAAGCACAATTCGATCGAATTGACGGACAAGGGCATTGATTTGCTTACCGGAAGGACGGACGACCCGCAATTTTTCGTCCTCCCCGATATTGCTTCGGAGCTGTCGCAGGTCGATAACATGGATGTGTCGCCGGAGGACAAGCAGATCAAAAAGGACGAACTGCTCACCAACTATTCCATAAAAAGCGAGCGCGTGCATACGGTTAACCAACTGCTCAAGGCGTATTCGCTGTTTGACCGCGACGACGAATACGTTGTCATCGACGGCCAGGTGAAAATCGTCGACGAACAGACGGGACGTATCATGGAAGGGCGCCGTTATTCCGACGGGCTGCACCAGGCGATTGAAGCGAAAGAGCGCGTAAAAGTGGAAGCGGCGACGCAAACGTTCGCGACGATAACGCTGCAAAACTATTTCCGCATGTATCACAAGCTCGCGGGCATGACCGGTACGGCCGAAACGGAAGCCGGCGAGTTCTGGAACATTTACAAGCTCGACGTCGTCGTCATCCCCACGAACAAACCGATTGCACGTACGGACATGAACGACCGCATCTACAAGACGAAGCGGGAGAAATATAATGCGGTTATTGAAGAAATAAGCCGGCTTATTGCTGCCGGGCGGCCGGTTCTTGTCGGTACGACATCGGTCGAGATTTCCGAGCTGTTGAGCCGTATGCTCAATATGCGCAAGATATCGCACAACGTGCTGAACGCCAAACTGCATCAGAAAGAAGCCGAAATCGTTGCACAGGCCGGGCAGTCCGGGATGGTCACGATTGCAACCAACATGGCCGGCCGCGGTACGGACATCAAGCTGTCGCAAGCCGTAAAAGAAGCGGGAGGTCTGGCCATCATCGGCACCGAGCGCCACGAAAGCCGCCGCGTAGACCGCCAGCTTCGCGGACGCGCCGGACGACAGGGCGACCCCGGCTCATCCATCTTCTACGTTTCCCTCGAGGACGACCTGATGCGCCTTTTCGCTTCGGAAAAAATTGCCGGACTGATGGACCGCATGGGATTCAAGGAAGGCGACGTCCTGGAGGCCGGTATGTTGAGCAAATCCGTCGAACGCGCCCAGAAAAAGGTGGAAGAAAACAACTTCGGCATCCGCAAACGCCTGCTCGAATACGACGATGTGATGAACTCGCAGCGTAACGTGATCTACACCCGCCGCCGCCATGCGCTCATGGGGGAACGTATCGGGCTGGACGTCATGAACACCCTTTACGACGCTTGCGTCGCCATAGCCGAACAAAATGAGGGCGGCGATTACGAGCCGTTTAAAATGGAACTCTTCCGCACGCTCGCCCTGGACAGCCCGGTGACGCAGGAGGAATTTAAAAACCTGAACGCCGATAAGCTGACGGAAAAAGTATTCAACGGCGCCCTCGAACTCTACAAACGGCATATAGACCGCATGGCACAGATTGCAAACCCGGTCATCAAACAGGTCTATGAAAATCAGGGCGCCATGTATGAAAACATCCTGATTCCCGTTACGGACGGAAAGAAGATGTACAACATCTCCTGCAACCTGAAAGAGGCGTACGACACCGAATCGAAAGCGATCACAAAATCGTTCCAGAAATCCATCATACTCCACATGATCGACGAAGCCTGGAAAGAGCATCTCCGTGAAATGGACGACCTGCGCAACTCCGTACAGAACGCAAGCTACGAAAACAAAGACCCGTTGCTGATATACAAGCTGGAAGCTTATAACCTCTTTAAATCAATGGTTGAAAGCATGAACCGCAAGACCGTTTCCGTCCTGATGCGCGGACAGATACCCGTGCGCAACGAAGCGGAAGAACGGCGCGTACAGGTGAGCCACGCCGCACCGGAACGCCGCACGGACCTGAGCCGCTACCGCACGCAAAAAGACGACGTCATGCAAGGCGGAAGCCGGGGACGCGGCGGGGATAACAACGTCTATCCGCAGGGACAGCGCCCGCCCACAGGCCCCCAGCCCCAGCAACCAAAAGAACCCGTGCGCGTGGAAAAACGCGCAGGACGCAACGACCCCTGCCCTTGTGGTAGCGGCAAGAAATATAAAAACTGTCACGGGAAAGGATTGTGATGCCGGAAACGGAAGCCCGAAGCAATCCATTGATTGCCGGCAAAAGGGATTGCTTCGCTTCCAATGACGCAGCCCGGATTGCTCCGGGCAGATCCTTGTCATATTCGGAAGAAAAAGTGGCCTTCGTACGTCACGACTGACAGCGAAGTGGCATAAAATTGTCCTGCGGGAAGCCAAGGGTGTTCAAAGCATCGGAAAGTGCTTTGCAAACGCCAAAAAGGGTTGTCCGGAGTGGCGGAAGATGTTTTGCAGGTGCCGGAAAGGCAAACGATGCCCTGCGAGCATCGGGAGGATGTCTAAAGCGTCGAAAAATATTCTGCGGACGCCGAAAGAATTTTCCGGGGTAGTGGAAAATGCCCCGCAGATTCCCAAACGAAATCCGACACGTCGGAAAGCGTCCTGCGCATTTCCAGGCCGAATCCGACACGTCGGAAAACGCCACGCGAATTTCCAGGCCGAATCCGACACATCGGAAAACGTCACGCGCATTTCCAGACCGAATCCGACACATCGGAAAGTATTTTTACACCCCGAAAAATGAAATCCGAAATGTCGGAAAGCATTTTCAAACCCCGAAAAATGAAATCCGATACGTCGGAAAGCATTTTTACCCTTTGGAAATAAAATCCGAAACGTCGGAAAGCGCTTTTACGCCCGAAAAACGGAATCCGACGTGTCGGAAAGCATCCCGAAAGCACTGAGAGGAAATCCGACACGTCGGAAAGCTTCCCGAAGGCGCCGGTTCGCCGAAGGTTGTCGGTTTCTGCAGCATGCGTGTTTTATTTTAATCTCCAAAGATATATTTTTTAAAAATCATAACCGTACAGCAGAAAAAAAGGATTATTTCTTTGCGCTGTAACGGATGGGGGGCGGGTATTCCGAAAACGCGGTATTCCGGCCGGTGTACCCGGCGCAAAGGCGGGAAAAGTTTATGCGTAAAAACTTTTTCCGCCCCACACATTTGTAATACCGGGTATTTCAATGTATATTTGCACTCGCAAAAATATATTTTCCGACTAAATTCTTTCATTCAAATGGAACTTACAATTTTCAATACGCTGACAAGAAAAAAAGAACTGTTCAAACCGCTGCACGAACATCATGCAGGAATGTATGTATGCGGGCCTACCGTCTATGGTGATCCGCATCTCGGACATGCACGCCCGGCAATCACGTTCGATATACTCTTCCGTTTCCTGAAATACGCGGGATATAAGGTCCGTTACGTGCGCAATATAACCGACGTGGGACACCTGGAGCATGATGCGGACGAGGGAGAGGACAAAATAGCGAAAAAGGCAAGGCTCGAACAACTTGAACCGATGGAAGTCGTGCAGTATTATACGCTACGCTACCATAAAGCGATGGAACAGCTCAACGTGCTGCCCCCAAGCATCGAACCGCATGCCTCCGGCCATATCATCGAACAGATAGAATTAGTCAAGAAAATACTGGAAAACGGATACGCCTACGAAAGCGAAGGTTCCGTATATTTCGATGTGGAAAAGTACAACCGCGATCATCACTACGGGATACTGTCCAACCGCAATACCGAAGACGTGCTCAACGCTTCGCGCGAACTGGAAGGACAGGAAGGGAAACATCATCCGACGGATTTTGCCCTCTGGAAAAAAGCGCAGCCGGAACACATCATGCGCTGGCCGTCGCCCTGGAGCGACGGGTTTCCGGGCTGGCACTGCGAATGTACGGCGATGGGGAAAAAATACCTGGGCGAACATTTCGACATACACGGCGGCGGCATGGATCTTGTCTTTCCACATCACGAATGTGAAATCGCACAGGCCGTCGCATCGCAGGGCAGTGATATGGTCCGGTACTGGATACATAACAACATGATAACGATTAACGGCCAGAAAATGGGGAAATCCCTCAATAACTTCATTACACTGGAAGAATTTTTCACCGGCAGTCATCCTTCCCTGGCACAGGCATACGCACCGGTGACGATACGCTTCTTTATCCTCCAGGCACATTACCGCAGCACGGTCGATTTCAGCAACGAAGCGCTGCAGGCGGCCGGGAAAGGGCTGGAACGGCTGCTCGACGCATACGCCCGCCTGCAGGAACTCACGCCGTCCGGCGGCGGCGCTGCACCGGTCGACGTAAAAGGCCTGCGCAACAGATGCGAGGAAGCAATGTGCGACGACCTGAATACGCCCACTGTAATCGCCCATCTTTTTGAGGCGGGCAAGGCGGTTAACACCGTACACGACGGCAAAGGAACGATTGCCGCCGACGACCTCGAGGAACTGAAATCCGTATTCAAACTGTTTCTCGAAGATATACTCGGATTACAGACCGGAACGGCCGCATCAAACGGTAATGACGAAGCTTATAAAAAGGCGGTTGACCTCCTTCTGTCGATACGCCGTCAAGCCAAGGAAAACAGGGACTGGACGACAAGCGACAGGATAAGAAACGAAATGTCGGCCTTCGGGTTTAAAGTAAAAGACACAAAAGACGGCTTTGAATGGAGCCTGTAAATCAATCATACCGGTATGAATATAAAAGAATTTTTCAGGAACGATATTTTCGCCATGGAAGCGGGCGTGGAATTGCTTGAGACGGGTAACGGCACGGCACGCGCCCGGATGAAGATATTACCGAAACACCTGAACGGCGGCGGCGTATGCCAGGGAGGCGCAATCTTCACGCTGGCGGATTTGGCGTTCGCAGCCGCAGTCAACAGTCATGCGGAACTCACGTTCTCGATACAGTCCGACATCCGCTTTTTCAAAGCCGAAAGTGAAGGATACCTGTACGCCGACGCAAAAGAAATCTTCAACCGCGGCAGACTGGCAAGCGCTGAAGTCCGTATAACCAATGAGGCGGGCGAACTTATCGCTACATTCGGCGGTACGGGATATCACAAAGGAACGGCGCTCCCCTTTGCCCCCCTACCGTAATCCGGCGCCCGTACCTTTTCCGTAAAAAAGGCGTTTCAACCTGTCGAAAGTTCGCAATTACAGCCCTCGCAGGATTCCCGGCATTCCTCGCGGTTTACATTGCTATACGGCATTTCAGCGGATGTGACAGACCGGATGATTCTTTGTAATAAACTTCGACATACCCGATCTTAAGTTTACTGCGAACTTTAACAGGAAGAAAATTGTCATCGTCGCCGACCCACACTTCGGCAGAAGTTTTGGTGCTTTCGAACGCCTCGTCATAGATGTCAATAATGAAATATCGGGTACTGTATTTCGCTTTACCGTATTCTACAATGGCCTGGTTCTGATAAGTAAACTGTATTCTAACGAGATCGCGCCCTATTGCCACCGTCAAAGGATAAGTGTTCCCGCTGTACAGTTTTGTACGGTCCAGTCCGCGCAGATAATAGATGGCTCCCAGCAGGTCCGCGACATCGCCCTCGACCGTTAACACCGTATCAATCCTGACTCTCGAAGGCGTATATCGCAAAGAATGTATTTTTGTGTTTTCCCCGCCATACGTAAATGTCAGTTTGTCGACGGAGTAATAACCGCCCTCGTCCGTGTTTTTTTGGCTATAAACCAGTTCATGGCTGTCATTATAATAAGTGTTCAGCGTATCACGTATCTTAAAGAAATTATCAAAAAACTTCGTCGACTTAAACTGCATCCGGTAACAGGAAGAAGCTTTATCAACGGATTGATCCCTGTTATAGGAAAACGCAGCGTCACCGGCACGCGACATGATAAGTCCCCATTTAAAATAAATGTCATACGCCACCTTTTCACCGTGTTTCATTGCCGCAGAATGAACACTACTGCGGTCTTGAGCAGCCGTTTGCAGACAGCACAAAAACAGTACAAAAACCGTCACGCCACAAAAAATATGCCCCCGTCCCATCATAATTGAAAGTCTATAATCCTTAATTCCCCAAAATTCCCAATTCCCAATTCCCAATTCGTAATTCGTAATTCGTAATTTTTAATTAAAATCCAAGTCCCCTTATATTGGGAGTCGAACTGCTGCTTCTATTCGGCTTGCTTTCTTCCTTATAATTACGTTTCTTCTTTGTTTCTTCTTTCGGTTTATTCTTAAGCAGTTCAGAAGGTTTCTCGCCGGGCTTCGACTTGCTGATATCCCATGTCTCTTCAATCTTCCAGTTCTGCCGTATCTCGAACTGCAACATAAAATAAATCACCCGTTCCGGTTGCCGTCTTTCTTCGTAACAGCCAGCATCCCACAAGCCATTCCCGTTCGCATCAAGTATTAACCTCGCATAATATTTGTCCGGCGCCATATCCTTAAAAGTAGCGGCTCCATTTTCGACAGTCGCTTTAGCGACAGGTGAACCGCTACTGTTAAGTAATTCCATAAATGCAGGCGCCGTCCCCCCACCGGCAGCGACCGAAGCCGGAGCATTGACCGGAACATCAATACCGTTCCCGGCCGCCGGTGCATCTATGCTATCTCCGGGCAGCACGTCGGCAGTGTCTCTCGCCGCCGGTGCGCCGTCGCTGCTTTCGACCGTCGGAAGACCCTGAATTGCGACCGTCAAATGTCCGTAATCTTTCTCTCCCTTAACCGTCATCATGACCGATGTGGAATCGTTGCAGTGGCTATAGACGCTGCAAAGCATCGCCGAATCAACCGTAAGCCGGTACCGTTCTTCATAATTAAACGGGCGTATGATATTATATGCCATGGCAAGCGCCGGGTCTTCCCTAAGCTCAAAATCCACCGGCTTCCATAAAGTATCCATCTCCTGCTCCAGCACAAAGAACTCTTTCCGCACATCCATAACAGGCTCGTTAAACCTGACGGTAATAATATCGTACGGATTCAGCGAACCTGACGGGGAAACAGCCAACTGAAGAGGTATGACCGGCACCTTTTCTTCTTCCGTTTTTGAGGAATCGGCAGACGAACCGGCATTTGGCCTCACTTTCGGTGGTTTCCTGACGGGTGTTTTTTTCTTTTTCTGCGCGGCGGCCTCCCGGTTTACCAGAACGAGCGTATCCGTTTGCAGTTCGACCAGATCGGGTACCGTATCATTATTTTTCAGGTAACTGACGCTCACCTCCAGCGTATCCATTTTATATATCATGGAATCGAGAATCCAGTAATTTATGGAAAAACTTTCCTGATCCTCGCCGCGCTGGGTCACATACCATAGCGAATCACGGGGTTCAAAGTTCAGCGGTACGGGGACGGGGAACGTATCCGCAGGGGCGTTGAACTTCAGCGTAAAGATATAATCCTGCGGACGTTCCGGCCGAAGCATGCGCTGGCGGGGAGTAACCGAATCCGTGAAAAACCAAAGTTTTAAATCATTCGGATAAAACAAGGTCTTCTCCACCATCCTCACCGTATCGTAGCAAATCGAATCCCTCCAGACCGTATCGGGAACGAGGCCCCGTTCGCATGTGGGAATGATGATGGAATCAAGAAATGCCAGCGGTTCGTTATTGTTTTTATCATACGCATAATTACGGTTTTTGTCCTCAAGGGCAAAAAGATGATATGATCCCGGAGATATATTATGTATTATAAACCGGCCTCGCTCGTCGGTTTTCGAGGTACGCAGGAACGGCGTCGCGGTAAATGCCGTATCCGACAGGTCGCTGTGTATGCCGACAAGCGCCCGCTGAACAGGCTCAAGGTCTTCGGCATTAATCAAAACGCCGCTTACCTGTAACGTATCCAGCACATCGCCCGTCGAAAAGGCGAAACTGAAATTTTCAAACACATTTTTCTCATTATTATCGGATATGGAGCTGGTGAAATCAACCGTATACGTGGTATTTTCCTTCAGGGTATCTTTCAATTCAACCAGAATCTTCTTGCCCACGGCCTGAACAAACGGGATTTGCTTCTGCGGAGGCGTGACAATCACGTTTTCGGACGGACTTTCGAGCGTTATGTATTCGTCAAAAAAGATTTCGATCTTCTTCCCTTTAAAATTCAACTGATTTGCATCCGGCTTGCTGCCTACGAACTTGGGCGGTTCTTCGTCATAAGGGCCTCCGTTCGGATTACCGATGTTGGCGCATGCAAACATGATGCTGAACAGCAGAAACGCCGCCGGTAAACGCAAAATAATATATCGTACCTTATGTTTCATCCTTATATTTTATACTAACGGGGACAAAAGTAGGAATTTATTGTTAATTGTCAATCATTCTGAAGCCGATTCTGCAATACAGGCATTTTTTCCTGTCGCAATATTCGCGCCGTAACTGTATCAGCGCCTGCGTATCGTACGCACTCCGGACGGGAACGCCGGCTTTTTCAAAGAACGTGATGACGGCGTTCCGTTCCGGCGGCAATTCTTCCAGGAACTTCAATGCCCTGTCGCAATATACAGGCCGGTTTTTCTGCTTTCCGTAGGCAAAAAGCACGGGAACAACCGTGTTAACAAGGATAACGTCCACGGCATTTTTCCCGATGGATTTCCTTTTCGCCGCGGAAGCATTACGGAAATGATAGTGCGTTTGCCAGTATTCCGACGGCAATACATCAAAAAACGACCGTATGCCGTTCAGGTCTTCCGTTTCCAGGATCGAAGAAAAAAGTAAATCATGACTGATCCACACCGCAGCAGCCTGGGCAATCCTTACATGGGGAAAGTTAACGGGACGTGTGCGCAATTTTTTAAACAAAAAACCATCCACAGGTTTAAGGTGATACTTTTTCCTTAAGAAATCATATTCGCGGCAAAGGGATGAACGGTAATTTCCCGCATCATCCGCCGCCCCGGTGCATATCGCAGGCTTCGTATTCCCGGAAGATTCCACATCCAGCAACCCGGCCTGGCCGAAAAGCAACGCTTCCACCTGCAACGGATTGCTCCGGTGCTTCAGGATATATTTGTACGGCAAGCTTCCGGCAAGCCACTCGAACGCGTCGCCATTGGTTCCGAAGCCGAAATTACGCATCAGGGTAATATAAAAAATCTCATTCCAGTCTTTCGCATGTTGCTCAAGACGGGCGAAGATATCCGTCGCCTTGCGCTGAAGACGTTCCGACGCAAGAGCGGTCATCCAGTCGGAAAGATAGATGGGCGGAACCCTGCGGATCTGTCCGGCACACGGCACAGGTGTATCGCGCGACAGCAACCATGCGATATTTTCCTCTACCTTCCCGGGAATATGCAAAACAGCCTGCAGGACGCGCTCGCCGGTTGTACGGTATACGGGCGTGTCGTCATTCCTCACAACATGAAGTATCACCGAATCGTACGCCTTATCCCTGTGATGACCGTGCGCCTGCCAGTCGGAAGCGCGTTCGTGGATTTCCACATTACCCACCCACACGCTATCTCCCATGCGTATCTTCGCATTAAAAAAATCAGGCCCGGCATCGGTGTTAGGCGTTCCGGCATCAATCACAAAAACAGGCTGGCCATCCGTGGTGATAAAACCGGCCTCCGCATACAGCCTGTGTTTCCATACATATTGAAGCATTGATTCCATACTCAGAAATTTGTCATAACAGTCAATGTGCAAATATAAAACAAAAGATTGAATTACCGGTTAGTGATTATTTATTTACTAACCACTATTCACCGTTTCCCGTTTTTTTTAAAGAAAATTTTGCGTTTTCGCTCTTTTATCATATCTTTGGCGCACTTATCAATTAGAAGGTATTTTAAAATGATGCATAAAAAAAATTTCAATACACAATGTACATCACTCAATTCAGAGTTTGCAGGCCTCGTCAGAGACTTGCAACTGATTGATTACCAATCCCCCCCCCCCCGAAATTCGATGATTGCATAACGGCTCCGTATGCGGGGGCACCGTTCCTTCACGCCACTTATTTATACATTATAATATTAGCCGGAAAAACACGCTCCGGTATCCGGTCGCCCGCGGTTTCAATCCGTGGAAAAGAAAACTTGTACCATGTTTCGTCTCCCAAAATCTTTGGCGGGAAAATATGCACTATGCCCCTTCAAAGAAAAACTATCTTATTTTCGGATGCTTTTGATGTTTCTATAATTTATTGCCGAACTATTAAAATTAATTTATCATGGCTGCTAATATGAATAAAACGGTAAATAGAAAAAAAGCAAAGGAAGTAATTTTGCCTCAAAGGTCATTCCCTTTTATGATTGTTGGGTTTATATTTATCGGACTGAGTTTACTCTTTTCTTTTTCCCCGTTGGTCAAACGTTCGTGGGGGCTGAATGATACGGCTTTTTTTGATCCGTGGATGATCATACTTTTTTATCTCCTGTTATTGTTTTTCTGGTTTCCGCAGACAAATCGTTATATAGTTGAAAAACTTTGCAGCATAAACAAAAACGGCATCTTTTCATCATTGAGGAAATATCGTTATGTTATTTTTATCCTTGCCGGTATTGTTGCCGGTATTTGTTTCTACCTGTTGAAAATCAAATATATTTTTCTTGGAGATACGGATATTAGAGCCAAACAAATTGAAGAAGGTATTTTTCTAAAAGAAGAATATTTGACGATGTTGTCTCTGAAATATGCGTACCGATGGCTACATGAAAAATTCGCTTTTACAGGTGTCCTTACAATTCGTCTGCTGGATTATATTTCAGGTAGCATATTCATTTTCCTTTCTTTATGCATAGCCAATTTATTAGGAAATACCTGCCTTAAAAAACTCGCTGTATTTTTCATGGCAACATTATCTTTAGCCGCACTGCTTTTGTTTTGCGGATATACGGAAATTTATGCTTTGCCGGCTTTATTTTTGCTTGCATATTTATATGCAGCCTTGCTGTATTTGAAGGGAAAAGTATCCGTTTTTATTCCGGTTTTCACATTATTGACAGGTATCGGATTTCATTTGATGCTGGTTGCCATGTTTCCGTCTCTTTTCTATCTTGTTTATTTCAAGGCACTATGGAAATATCCCTTTTTCAGGAAAAAGCGGACTTTGTCGGGACTTGTCATCATTTTTGCGCCCTTTCTTTACGTCGCATTTAACAAATTCGCCCATCCAATGATGTTGCCTTTACAAAATGACAATGGATTGTTGACTTTATTTTCCTCCGCCCATTATGTTGAGTTTTTCAATTCGCAAATGTTGGGTGCAGGTATAGGCTTCTTAATCTGGTTAACGACATTGGTGCTGAGCGTTGTTCACAAAATTAAATATGATGCGAAACTATGGTTCTTTCAAATAGCATCTTTGTCTGTTAGCGGGATGATCTTTGTTTTCAGGATGGATCGAGGTTCCGGAGACTGGGATATCTGCTCCTTTGCGCCGATTGTTTACAATGCAGCAAATGCATGTTTTTTAATTTCGGTATATGAGCGGAAACTCTATCGAAACATAAAGTACGGAATACTCATGATCGCCGGTTTTTCAGTGCTTCATACGTCTGCATGGATATTCACAAACAAGTCCGATGCATCTATCCAATGGTTGGAAACTGCGTTTTCCACCGATCCGGCAAATTATTACAAGACATCATTTCACAATGAATCTATGCTTTCAGCGGTTTTTAGTGCGAATGATTTGCCGGAACATGCCATCAAATGGGGTAAAAAAGCGTATTTAAAGTATCCGAACGACCACCGGACGGGATATAATTATGCCAACCTGTTGATTGCATTAAACCGTTCCGAAGAAGGATATGCCATTATGGAGCAGCTACTTAAATCATTTCCCGGCTATGCCTTACCGTATACTCATTTAATCGCACATTATGTTAAAATAAAGGATTACAATG
>JAISYY010000254.1 GCA_031269635.1 Tannerella sp.
ATATTGAGTATTCATCCCAACACAGTGGCGTGTTATATAAAAATATATTTGGAAAAAGGGATGGAAGGACTTTATGTTACCCGTTATCAAGGGAGAATCAGCCGGTTGGAAGCCTGTAAAACAGGCATAATAGAAGATTTCAATAAAAATCCGGCAAGCAGTGTCGCTCAAGCTGCAGCAAGAAGCAAAGAGTTGACGGGGATCGAAAGAAAGCCCACCCAGGTAAGAGCTTTTATGCGCAGGCATGGCTTCAAATATCGAAAGAAAAATAAAGCGACAAACCTGTCGTTTTGGTGTTGGATAATGCCAAATATCAACACTGCAGGGCCGTTATGGAAAAAGCCGGAGAATTGGGCGTTACCTTACTCTTTTTACCACCTTATTCTCCAAATCTCAATATCATAGAAAGACTTTGGTAGTTTACAAAAAAACAAATTTTATATGCCAAATATTATGATACACCTGATAAATTTCATGATACTATCAAAGCATTTTTTGATACCATTAATAATAAATACCATGATAATTTAGTAAAGATTATGTCTTTGAATTTTCAACTTTTTGAACAGGAACGCATCTCACTAAATTATGCCGCGTGAAGTATAATTCTTAATTCCCCTCCGCCCTGCGGTTTGAATCTTAACAAAACGGTAACAAAATTGTAGGTAGGTTGTAAACATCCTGCCCTACCTTTGCGGCATGAACAGATTCGCTTGCTGCGACAATATTTAGGAAAAAAATGAAAAAAACTATTCTGACAACAATTATCTTAACGGTCACTCTGTCCGGTGCACAGGCACAACGTATAAAAGGTTCGGACACGATGTTACCCCTGTCGCAGAAAGCGGCGGAAGAATTTATGAAGGCAAACCCGTCGCACTCCGTCACGGTGACCGGCGGCGGGAGTGGCGTCGGCATAGCCGCCCTGCTCGAAGGTACGACCGACCTGGCACAACTCTCGCGCAAAATCAAGTTCGACGAAAGGAATAAACTGAAGGAGAAAGGCAAAAAGGTAACGGAAATAATAGCGGCCTACGACGCGCTGGCCGTCATCGTACACCCGTCCAACAGGGTGACGAAGCTCACCCGCGAACAACTGGAGGGTATCTTCACCGGGAAAATCAAAAACTGGAAAGAGGTCGGCGGCGACGATATAGCGATCATCTCCTATTCCCGTGAAACATCTTCCGGCACTTACGAATTTTTCAAGGAAAACGTGCTGAAAAACAAAAACTACATGTCCGGCATCATGAGTATGCCCGCTACAGGCGCCATCATACAGTCCGTCAGCCAGACGGGAGGCGCCATCGGTTACGTGGGCCTGGCTTACCTGAACAGGGATGTAAAAGCCGTCCGCGTCTCGTACGACCAGGGTAAAACTTACGTCGAACCGACCGTGACGAACGCCAAAAACGAAACCTACCCGATTGTCCGCCCCCTGTATTACTACTGCGACTCTGCGGCCGCAAACAGCGTAAAACCTTTTATTGACTTCGTCCTGTCCGGCAAAGGACAGAGCATCGTTTCGGAAACGGGGTTCATTCCGGTCAATTAAAAATTAAGAATTTGGAGTGATGGATGAAGATTACAAGGGGGCGTTTGCCGGATTTTATTCCCGGTTCAGGAAGGGGTCGGAATATGCAGTAAAGGGGATACTGGTCTGTTGTGGCAGTATCACGGGGATTGCTGTTTTGCTTATTACCGCTTTTTTATTTAAGGAAGGATTCGGGTTGTTTGACTGTCCTTCCGTCGAGAGCGGTTATGCATTGTGCGTCCATTCTTCCAACTCGATCGAACAACTCTCTCCCGTGCAGGTCAAACAAATATTCGACGGCGAAATAACCGGCTGGGACAGGCTGGGGAGTAACAGGGGGGCGATCGTCCTTTTCCGTTTCGACGAAATATTTTCACTGTATCCCGAAGAGGCATTTGGCGAAGACTATGCACTGCTTCCCCTGAAATTGGGCGAAGTCATCGCCCGGAACCCGGATATCATCGCTTACCTTCCCGAACAGTACTTGCCCGATGCGGACGGGACGGTCAAAGTGTTGCCGCCGGGAAACATCCGGGCAAGCGCTTTCTTTGGCGGCAGGGAGTGGCTGCCTACCGCTACGCCGTCGCCACAGTTCGGGGTGCTGCCGCTAATCGCGGGCACACTGTGGGTGAGTTTCTTTGCCATCCTGATTGCGCTTCCGCCGGGACTGGGTGTTGCCATTTACATGTCGGAACTTGCGGGAAAACGCACGCGCAAACTGCTCAAACCGGCGATTGAACTGCTGGCCGGCATACCGTCCGTCGTATATGGTTTTTTCGGACTGGCCGTGCTGGTGCCCCTCATCCAGAAAACGCTCGCCCTGCCTGTCGGCGAAACGGCCTTTGCAGGCAGCCTGATATTGGCAATCATGGCACTACCTACGATCATCACGATAGCCGAAGATGCCCTGCGGGGCGCTCCGGCGGCAATGCGCGAAGCCAGCCTGGCGCTGGGAGCCACCCGCTGGCAAACGATTTACAGAGTGACCGTCCCCTGTGCTTCGTCGGGAATCATGGCAGCCATCGTGCTGGGTATCGGCAGGGCTGTGGGCGAAACGATGGCCGTATTGATGGTCACCGGAAATGCCGCCGTAATGCCCCATTCCCTGTTCCAGCCCGTACGGACGATTCCGGCTACCATCGCAGCCGAACTGGGTGAAGCGCCTGCAGGCGGCGCACATTACCGGTCGCTGTTCCTGCTGGGATGCATCCTGTTTGTCATCACAACGGTCATCAGCATATCGGCAGAACTGATCTCCAGACGGAGATACGGCAGGGGATTATGAAAACTTTGAACGATGAACAGGAAGACGAAACAGAAAATAGCATTTACGATATTCCGCATGTTGGGATTGCTCGTTACCGGGATACTTTTCTGGATACTCGGCTTTATCATCTACAACGGGATTGGGGTGATGAGCTGGGAATTTCTGACCGCCGCCCCGGCGGAAGGCATGACGGCCGGCGGTATCTTCCCCGCCATTGTGGGAACGCTCGCGCTGATAGCGGGGAGCGTGATCGTTTCATTTCCTGTGGGTGTGATGTCGGCCATTTACATGAACGAGTATGCAGGAAACGGTTGGCCCGTGCGTTTCATCCGCGTCATGACCAACAATCTGGGGGGTATTCCTTCGATTGTATTCGGGCTGTTCGGCATGGCTTTATTTGTCAATGCGATGCGTTTCGGCGATTCCATCCTGGCCGGCTCGTGCACGCTCGGTCTGCTGGTACTGCCCTTGATTATCCGCACGACAGAAGAGGCATTGAAAGCGATTCCGGACGACTACCGCACGGGAAGCCTGGCGCTGGGGGCTACGAAGCTGCAAACCGTCCGGCGCGTGATCCTGCCCATGGCGTTCCCAAACATCATCACGGGGCTGATACTTTCCATCGGAAGGGTTTCGGGCGAAACGGCGCCCATCCTCTTTACCGTCGCGGCTTATTTCCTGCCGAAATTGCCGGAGAGTATCTTTGACCAGGTCATGGCGCTTCCCTATCATCTGTACGTGATCGCCACGAGCGGAACCGACATCGAGGCCTCGCGCCCCCTCGCTTACGGTACGGCGTTAGTCCTGATAGTAATTGTCCTGCTGATGAACCTGCTGGCGACGGCGCTACGGAGATATTTCAGTCGAAAAGTGAAAACAAACTGATATGATACAGGCAAAAGACATCAATTTTTATTACGGCGACTTCCATGCCCTGAAAAACATCAGCATGGAAATAGAAGCAAACACGGTGACGGCCTTCATCGGCCCGTCAGGCTGCGGGAAATCCACGTTCCTCCGGCTGTTCAACCGGATGAATGATTTGATCGAAGGCGTCCGCCTGACCGGCGAGTGCCTGGTGGGAGGACGTAACATTTACCACAAATCCGTCGAGGTGGACGAACTGCGGAAAAAGGTCGGCATGGTGTTCCAGAAACCGAACCCGTTTCCCAAGTCCATTTTCGAGAATGTGGCGTACGGGCTGCGCGTGAACGGTGTGCGCGACAAACCCCGCATCGCCCGGCGGGTAGAAGAATCGCTCCGCGCCGCCGCCCTTTGGGACGAAGTGAAGGACAAACTGAAAAAATCGGCCTTCGAGCTTTCGGGCGGGCAACAGCAACGGCTTTGCATCGCCCGCGCACTGGCCATCTCCCCGTCCGTCCTGCTGATGGACGAACCGGCCTCGGCGCTCGACCCGATTTCAACGTCCAAAATTGAGGAACTCATCCATTCCCTCAAAAAGGACTATACGATCGTCGTCGTGACCCATAACATGCAACAGGCCGCCCGCGTCAGCGACAGGACGGGCTTCTTCATGCTCGGCGAACTGATCGAATACAATGCTACCAAAAAGATATTCCTGAATCCGGACAAGGAACAGACGCAAAATTACATAACCGGCCGATTCGGATAACTTAAGCGATGCGAAATAAACAAGATATAACAATCCTTTACATACTAAAATTAAACAGTCATGATACATACCGAAAAAGAATTACAGT
>JAISYY010000330.1 GCA_031269635.1 Tannerella sp.
ACACCCGCGGCATCAACCATGCCGGGAGGGAAGGCATCGCCATAGGCGGACAGCGGGGCGACCTGATAAGGAGCGCTATCGTGGCTGTGAATTTGTGAGACGATGGCTTTCCCGTAGAGAAAATAGCCGGTTACACACGGCTGTCCGTAAAGGATGTAATCAAGATCGTCAAGGAATACATATTGACGTAACTGGCGGGTTGCTGCCGTTGCCGTCACGGGATGACGGCGGAGACGATCTCGCTCCACGGGCCGAGTTCGCCGCGACGGTTTTGCCAGCGTCCGGCCAGATAGACTATCCTGCCGCGTTCGCCGGGACTGAAATCCAGGTTACCGGGCGAGCGGGTGACGAGTTTCGACTGCATGAGCCGGTTCTGGTCGGTGACGGGCGTATCGCTGACGGCGCAGTAAATGACTGCCCCATTGCCGGTATAAAAAGCAAGGTGGAGAAACGGTATCAAAGAAACAACTATTTGTCGGGAAAAGTCTATGGCTGATAAAGCCGGACTGTTTATTCCACGCCCCATTCAATATTCGGACTGTTGCCCATGACCAATTCCAGCGTTCCGCCGTTCACTATGTCGGAATGGTCGATATAGCAACGGTTGTATGACTTACCATTCCATGTCGCCGACTGTATGTAAACGTTTTCGGCGGAATTGCCGGATACATTCACGGTGAACGTTTTCCCGTTGGGGAGATTCCAGGTAATGCGGTCAAACAGAGGGGAAGTCAGTTCGTAGCATAAATTTGTGTGCAAAGGTACATGAAAATATTCGGATGGTCAATTGGTAAGTTTTCTCGAAAATAGTTTTCGGATTAACGAAAAAAATATATCTTTGCCTCACTATACATGGAAATGATAAACATGAATTAAATGACAAATGCTTAAAAATAATTGTGTTATGAGACGTAAAATCGGTTTTTTATCTGTTGCAGTGATGACGGTTGCCATCTGCGCTCAGGCTCAAAGCGTACGTAATCCGTTGAATTTGGAGCCTGCTAATATCGGGCTTGGCAACGGTGTTTCGTCCAAAAAACTTTCCGGTATGACATTTTATCGCCCGGATGGGGCGCCGCTTGAGAGGGCGCGTTTCGTTTATGGCGAAAACGGACGGAAAATATCCGAACAAAACCAGCGCTGGAATGTGAAAGATGCTGTGTGGACGGACGTTTCGGGATGCGATTATTCTTACGGAGAAGGTGTTACGGTTGCCGTTTCGACTGTTGTCGCATCAAATTCCCGTGAAGATCCGTCAAAAACGGAAACTTACTATGACGGTAAAGGGCGAAAGAGTTATTCACTTAGCTATCGGTGGGACAAAAATGCTGAAAAATGGGCGGATAAGCCTGCTGTAAAAGGAACCCGGATTTATGACGAAAACGGTCGCGTGACGGAATATGCGAAAATGTATCGTAATAAAGATACGGAATCATGGGATATTCCCATGACTCGCATACTGTATTCGTATGACGAAAACGATAAACTGAGTGAAGAAATCATACAGTCATGGAAGAATAACGAATCATGGAAGAATGTGGGAAAATATGCTTATTCCCATAGCGAAAATGCCGGGGAAGTTGTCTGTACGTCGTATGTGGCTTCCGGCGACGATTGGGCGTATGATGGGAAAATCGTATGCCTGTATGATGAAGACGGAGATATGGCCCGCTGCGAGTATTATGATAAAAGAACGGGTGAGTCAGTGAGCGCGTACTGTGTTTATACCTATTCGGATACGAGAAAAACGGAAGTGGCCGCCGTCAAAGAGGATGACGTCAAAGTGTATCCGAATCCGGCAGTATCATATTTTGACTTGACGGTTCCCGAAGAACTCGTCGGACGGACGGCATTCTTTTTTGACACTTCCGGAAGCCGGAAGAAATCGGTTGTGATTAACAACACGAGGATGAAAGTCGATGTTTCGGATTTGTCAACAGGTATCTATTTCATGAAAATCGATACCCTGTCTAAAAAAATATTCATAAAATAGCTGGTAGCTTTTTTTTTCATAATACTTGAAAGATCTCGGGACGCTTTGTTTCGGGATCTTTTTTTTGACGGTAGGTAAGTGAACGGTTCGTCAGCTTGTTCCGGCGCCGCCGGTTTCGGAAAGTAACCGATAGAAATGCATCTGTTATATGTCATAATGTCATTTTTTTTTGACAAATTTGTTTGTTCCGATTTGTTTTTCTTTTGGCACATTATTTGATATAGTTTTTACAAATTCCCCGAAACGGGTATTTGAACAGTAGAAAATTAATAACAATTAAATATAAAAATTATGGGAAAAATTATTGGAATTGACTTAGGAACAACCAATTCGTGCGTTGCCGTACTTGAGGGCAACGAACCGGTTGTTATTGCGAATAGCGAAGGTAAACGTACGACTCCTTCTATTGTCGCTTTTGTGGATGGTGGCGAGCGCAAAGTGGGAGACCCTGCGAAACGCCAGGCTATTACGAACCCGAAAAAAACGATTTTTTCAATCAAGCGTTTTATGGGCGAAAGGTATGATAACGTACAGAAAGAGGTATCCCGTATCCCGTACAGCGTTGTTCGCGGAGATAACAACACCCCGCGTGTAGACATTGACGGACGTCTTTATACGCCGCAGGAAATTTCGGCTATGGTGCTTCAGAAGATGAAGAAAACAGCCGAAGACTATCTCGGACAGGAAGTGACCGAAGCCGTTATTACCGTGCCGGCATATTTCAGTGACGCACAACGCCAGGCGACGAAAGAAGCGGGAGAGATCGCCGGACTTACGGTGAAACGTATTGTTAACGAACCGACGGCAGCCTCTTTGGCATACGGTCTGGACAAGTCTTCGAAAGATATGAAGATCGCCGTGTTCGACCTTGGCGGCGGCACGTTTGACATATCTATCCTTGAACTTGGCGGCGGCGTGTTTGAAGTGAAATCGACCAATGGCGACACACACCTTGGCGGCGACGACTTCGACCATGTCATTATCGACTGGCTGGCAGAAGAATTTCTGAAAGACGAAAATGTCGATTTGCGCAGAGACCCGATGGCGCTTCAACGGTTGAAAGAAGCGGCCGAGAAGGCAAAAATAGAACTGTCAAGCTCTACGGGCACGGAGATAAACCTGCCTTATATTATGCCGGTCGACGGTATACCGAAGCACTTGGTACGTACGTTGACGCGCGCCAAATTCGAGCAGTTGGCCGACAAACTTATTCATGCCTGTCTCGAACCTTGCAAGACGGCATTGTCCGACGCCGGCCTGACAACTTCGGAGATTGATGAAGTGATACTCGTCGGCGGCTCTACACGTATTCCGGCCATACAACAGCTTGTTGAGAAATTCTTTGGAAAAACGCCGTCCAAAGGCGTTAACCCGGACGAGGTTGTTGCCGTAGGAGCGGCTATTCAGGGTGGCGTTTTGTCGGGAGATGTGAAAGATGTCGTCCTGCTTGATGTTACACCTTTGTCATTAGGTATCGAAACGATGGGCGGTGTGATGACACGTCTGATAGACGCCAATACCACCATCCCGACGCGCAAATCGGAAGTCTTTACTACGGCAGCGGATAATCAGCCTTCGGTAGAAATCCATGTATTGCAGGGAGAGCGTTCTTTGGCCCGCGACAATAAATCAATCGGCCGTTTCCACCTGGATGGAATACCGACAGCGATGCGTGGCGTTCCGCAGATTGAAGTTACATTTGATATCGACGCAAACGGTATTCTTAATGTCTCGGCAAAAGATAAGGGAACGGGCAAAGTGCAAAGTATACGTATTGAAGCATCAAGCGGCCTGAGCGAAGAAGAAGTCAAAAAAATGAAAGACGAAGCTGCTGCAAATGCCGAAGCTGATAAGAAAGAAAAAGAACGTATCGACAAACTGAATCAGGCCGACAGCACAATCTTCCAAACGGAGAAACAGCTTAAAGACTTGGGCGATAAGTTGCCCGCCGATAAAAAATCGCAGATAGAACAGGCTTTGAGCAAACTGAAAGACGCCCACAAAGCGCAGGATATTGCAGGCATAGACGCTGCTATGGCAGAGCTGAACAGCACGTTCCAGGCTGCAAGCCAGGATTTGTATAACGCCCAGGCCCAGGCGAATGCCGGCGCAGGCAACGC
>JAISYY010000331.1 GCA_031269635.1 Tannerella sp.
TCTCAAAACAAACGCTGCTGCCCAGACATTCATACTGTCCGTAATTGGCAATCCTTGAATAACCTTTCTTTTGATACAGGCGGATGGCTTCGGGCAGTTTTTCCCCGGTTTCCAGGATATATCTTAAAAAGCCCAATTCTTTCGCCCAACATTCCAGTTCATCCAATGGGGCATTTACATCGCAAATATACAACATTTCAAACAATCCCGGCACAATAAGTCAAATTCTTTTATGTACCGATACCGTAAATCCAACCTTAATTTGCTGTTCATCAGGATAAACATTTCCATAATAAACCCGGTTTTTCCGCTGCCTTTCCCATACGATACTCCAACCTCTCAATCTACTTCGATCATGTTGTCCTTCATCCGGTACCGGAATTTGCCGTTGGCGGACCATCCGGTGGCGGCATGATTTAACGTGTTTATTTTTGGGGGTTATACGCTTTTTGTACCGTAACTTTTTAATCACAATAAGTCATTCGCCTCAAATTCCGACGGCTTACATTTTTCCTAAAAAAACAACATTACAGTAATAAATTATTGCATTATTAGAAAAAAACTTCTACCTTTGCCGCCGCAAAATAACATAAAACAAAAAAAAAGGCACCATGAACGTTAAACAAGTTTTAGACAATTTGAAAAGGAGATTTCCGAATGAACCGGAATATCTCCAGGCAGTAGAAGAGGTATTAGGCTCTATCGAAGAAGTGTACAACTCTTATCCGGAGTTTGAAAAAAGTAATCTTATTGAACGGCTCTGTATTCCGGACCGTATTTTTTCATTCCGCGTCACTTGGGTTGATGATAAGGGGAACGTACAAACCAACATGGGATACCGTATCCAGCATAACAATGCGATCGGCCCGTACAAAGGGGGATTGCGTTTTCATGCTTCGGTAAACCCTTCCATTCTCAAATTTTTGGCTTTCGAGCAGACTTTCAAAAATTCACTGACAACGCTTCCCATGGGTGGCGGCAAAGGTGGATCGGACTTTAACCCGAAAGGAAAATCGAATGCAGAAATCATGCGTTTCTGCCAGGCTTTCATGACGGAACTGTGGCGGTATATCGGCCCTGAAACGGATGTTCCGGCAGGCGATATAGGCGTTGGCGGTCGTGAAATCGGGTTCCTCTATGGAATGTACAAGAAACTGGCGCGCGAAAATACGGGAACGCTTACCGGTAAAGGTATTGAGTTCGGCGGTTCGCTGATTCGTCCCGAAGCTACCGGCTACGGAAATATTTATTTCCTGATGAACATGCTGAAAAGAAAAGGCGTCAACGACCTTAAAGGGCAGGTGGTTACTATTTCCGGTTCCGGTAACGTGGCTACTTATACGGCCGAAAAAGTACTGGAATTGGGAGGTAAAGTGATTACTCTATCCGACAGCAACGGATACATCTATGACCCGGACGGGATAGACGAAGAAAAACTGAAATACGTATTTGAATTGAAAAACGTATATCGCGGACGTATCAAAGAATATGCCGAAAAATACGGATGCAAATACGTTGAAGGCGGACGCCCGTGGAGTGAAAAATGTACGATCGCACTGCCGTCGGCTACCCAGAACGAATTGAACGGGGACGACGCCGAAACGCTTATCAAAAACGGATGTATCGCCGTTTCCGAAGGCGCCAACATGCCGTCTACTCCCGAAGCAATCGAAGTATTCCTGAAAAATAAAATTTTATACGCACCGGGCAAAGCCGCTAATGCAGGAGGAGTATCCGTATCCGGTCTGGAAATGACGCAAAATGCTATTAAGCTGAGCTGGTCGCGCGAGGAAGTCGATCAGAAACTGCAGGATATAATGAAAAATATCCATGACGCCTGTATCAAATACGGAACCGAAGAAGACGGATACGTTAATTATGTGAAAGGCGCAAACATCGCAGGATTTATGAAAGTTGCCAAAGCTATGATGTCTCAAGGCATTTTATAAAAAGCCGCCATTATAACTTTAAATATTTGAAAAAAGAACGATTTGCTTTTGTGAATCGTTCTTTTTTTATAACCGCCCACAGACCGGTAATTCATAATACAAAAGACCTATCTGCTTGAAGTTTTCTTTTAGGGAAAACTTTTTGAAAAAACAAAAATATCATTGTGCTATTCATCAACGATTTACAAAAAATATCAGGAAACTTTTAAACACAAATCATTTTTATTGTTGAAAAATTTGGATAAGTTGCAAACTCTTCATAAACTTGCACCCTGAAATTTGAATTTAATAAAAAGACAACAAATGAACGAGAAAATTTATTCTTTCGATGAAGCGTACAAAGCTTCTCTGGTTTATTTCACAGGTGATGAGCTTGCGGCTAAAGTATGGGTAAACAAATACGCCCTCAAAGACGGTTTTGGAAATATTTACGAAAAAACGCCGGCGGATATGCACAAGCGTCTCGCAAAGGAAATAGGCCGCATCGAAAAGAAATATCCCAATCCGCTTTCCGAACAGGTATTATTTGATTTGTTTGATAAGTTCAACTATATAATCCCACAGGGGAGCCCGATGACCGGCATAGGAAACAACCATCAGATATCGTCACTGTCGAACTGTTTTGTGATCGGACTTGACGGCCACGCCGATTCGTATGGCGCCGTGATACGCGTTGATGAAGAACAGGTGCAGTTGATGAAACGCCGCGGCGGTGTGGGGCACGACCTGTCACACATACGCCCGAAAGATTCCATTGTGAAAAATTCCGCCCTCACATCGACCGGACTGGTTCCGTTCATGGAACGCTACTCCAATTCCACCCGCGAAGTCGCACAGGAAGGACGGCGCGGAGCGTTAATGCTGAGCGTATCCATTAAACATCCTGATTCCGAAGCGTTCATTGATGCAAAAATGACGGAAGGGAAAGTAACGGGGGCGAATGTTTCCGTCCGGCTTGATGATACGTTCATGGAAGCGGCCATCAGCGAGACGCCTTATACGCAGCAATATCCCATTGAAGCAAACGAGCCTTTGGTGAAAAAGAGCATCAACGCGACGGAGCTTTGGAAGAAAATCATCCATAACGCATGGAAGTCCGCCGAGCCGGGAGTTCTGTTCTGGGACACGATCATAAAAGAATCCGTTCCCGACTGTTATGCCGACCTCGGCTTTAAGACCGTTTCGACAAACCCCTGCGGGGAGATTCCTCTCTGCCCGTACGACAGTTGCCGCCTCCTGGCGATAAACCTTTATTCCTACGTCGTCAATCCGTTTACCCCGGATGCTTATTTCGACTTTGAACTTTTCAGGAAACATGCGGCGCTGGCGCAACGGATCATGGATGATATCATCGACCTCGAAGCCGAAAAAATAGAAAAAATACTCCTCAAAATCGAATCGGATCCCGAATCGGAAGAAATCAAGCATATAGAACGCCACCTCTGGGAAAAAATCCAGGTCAAAACGCTTCAAGGACGGCGCACCGGCGTCGGCATAACAGCCGAAGGCGATATGTTTGCCGCATTAAACCTGCGCTACGGAACCGAAGATGCAACGGACTTCGCCGAAAAAGTTCAACAAACATTGGCGCTTGCGGCATACGGCTCATCCGTCCAAATGGCAAAGGAACGCGGAGCTTTCGAGGTTTATGACGCAAAACGCGAGGAAAATAATCCGTTTATCAACAGACTGCGCAACGCCGACCCGGAGTTATACAAAGAGATGATAACATACGGACGCCGCAACATAGCCTGCCTGACAATCGCGCCTACCGGTACCACAAGTCTTATGACGCAAACGACGTCGGGCATAGAACCGGTATTCCTCCCCGTTTACAAGCGCCGCCGCAAGGTCAATCCGAACGACCCGAACTCACGCGTGGATTTTGTGGACGAGACCGGCGATGCATTTGAAGAATACACCGTGTTTCATCATAAATTTGTAACCTGGATGGTCGCAAACGGATATTCACCGACAAAGAAATACACGGAAGAAGAAACCGGGGATATGGTACAACAGTCGCCATATAGCAAGGCGTCGTCGAACGATGTCGACTGGATGCAGAAAGTAACCATGCAGGGACGCATACAAAAATGGGTGGATCATTCCATAAGCGTAACGATAAACCTGCCTAACGACGCTTCGGAAGAACTTGTAAACAAACTTTATGTTCAGGCGTGGAAATGCGGATGCAAGGGATGTACGGTTTATCGCGAAGGTTCCCGTTCCGGTGTTCTTATATCGGTAGATGATAAGAAGAAAAAGAAAAACATTGATTGCATGGAACCTCCCGTCATCATGGCGAAACGTCCGCGCGAACTCGAAGCGGATGTCGTTAAATTCCAGAACAACAGAGATAAATGGATTGCTTTTGTCGGACTGCTAAACGGCCGGCCGTACGAAATATTTACAGGTCTCGCCGACGATGACGAAGGCATTATGCTTCCCAAAAATGTATTGAAAGGCTCTATTATAAAAAGTTACGACGAAAACGGACGAAAACACTATGACTTCCAGTTCAAAAACAAACGCGGATATAAATTGACAATCGAAGGTCTCGACGGAAAATTCAACCCGGAATTTTGGAACTACGCCAAACTTATATCCGGGGTATTACGTTATGGCATGCCAATCGACCAGGTAATTAAACTTGTGCAGGGTATGGAACTTAAAGACGAAAGTATCAATACGTGGAAAAACGGCGTCGAACGGGCTTTGAAAAAATATCTTCCCGACGGCTCCGAAGCAAAAGGACAAAAATGTCCGAATTGCGGATTCGAAACGTTGATATACCAGGAAGGATGCCTGATATGCAAAAACTGCGGCGCCTCAAAATGCAGCTAAGTTTTATAGTTAATAGTGAATAACGAATAACGAATAACTAATAACGAATAACGAATAACTAATAACTAATAACTAATAACTAATAATTATCCACTATTCACTATTCGTTATTCACTATCCACTATTCGTTATTCACTATCCACTATTCGTTATTCACTATCCACTATTCACTATTAACTATTCACTATTCACTATTCACTATTCATTATTCGTTATTAAAATGAAGATTACATTTATTATAAAGTATAAAACGAACTGGGGGCAGCGTATTTTTATAACCGGTTCGTGTGCGGAACTCGGCGAGAATGCTGTTTGTGAGGCAAAAGAAATGTCTTACCGTGACGATGGTGAGTGGCGGTTGACAATTTCACTGCCGGAATCAACGAAAACGATTGATTACAGGTATATTGTAGTACACGAGGACAACACGCGGATACCCGAAGACCGTTTCCATCATGCGGTGTTCGGACAGGGCTGTGATTCTTATTGCCTGTTCGATCGCTGGCTGTCCGAACCCGGAGACAGAACGTTTTATACATCCGTATTCACAAAAAACCTTTTCGCCCGGCGCGACCCCAAAAAGACAAAAAACAAACCGAATCAAACGGAATTCGTCTTGCGCCTGTCAGCCCCAAAAATCAAACCCGAACAGGTCGTTGCCATCACCGGAAACCGGGAATGTCTCGGTAACTGGAATCCCGATAAGGCGCCGCAATTGTCGGCAGAAAACTTTCCGCAATGGGAAATACGGCTTAACGCTGATGACATAACGTTCCCGATGGAATATAAATTTATTGTCCGGGAAAGCAAAACCGGCAGTTTGTGCTATTGGGAAGAAGGCGAAAACCGTTTTATAAACCGGCCGCCCGAAGATGAAAGAGGCTATACGGTTGTGGATGACGATCCGTTGCGGATGCCCGAATTTTCGTGGAAAGCCTGCGGAACCGTCATTCCGGTCTTCTCCCTCCGTTCGGAAGACAGTTTCGGTATCGGCGACATTGGCGACATCAAAAAACTTATCGACTGGACAAAAAAAACAGGACAACACCTCATACAGGTTTTGCCGATGAACGATACGACCTGTTCGCATACGTGGAAAGATTCATACCCTTACAGCGCCATCTCCATCTATGCGCTCCATCCGCTATACATAAGCATCCCCATGCTGGGAAGCCTGAAGGACAAAAAAAGAAAGGCCTTTTTCAATAAAATACGGGCAAAACTTAATTCGGGGGAAACCGTCGATTACCCTTCGGTAGAAAAGTATAAGACCGCATATTACCGCGAATATTTCCGGCAGGAAAAGGAAAATATACTTAACAACAATGATTTCAAAGCATTTATCGCCGGCAATAAAGACTGGCTGATACCTTATGCCGCCTTCTCTTTCCTGCGCGACAAAAATCATACGGCGGACTTCTCCGGATGGGGAGAATATGCACAATACGAACACGAAAAGATCGAAAAGTTTTGTCATCCGGGGAATGAAGCATACGAGGAATTTTCGTACCTGTTTTTTATTCAATATACACTGCACACACAATTTGAGTTCGTCGCCCGCCATGCACGGGAAAACCGGGTCGTACTGAAAGGAGACATACCTATCGGGATAAACCGCCAAAGCGTCGAAGCATGGACCGAACCCGGTTATTTCAACATGCAAGGGCAAACAGGCGCCCCGCCCGACGACTTTTCCGATACCGGACAAAACTGGTCGTTCCCTACTTACAACTGGGACGTCATGGAAAAAGACGGATTCTCCTGGTGGAAAAAACGTTTCTCAAAACTGAACAATTATTTTGACTGTTTCCGGATAGATCATATACTCGGTTTTTTCAGGATATGGGAAATACCCATGGAATATTCGGAAGGCTTGTGCGGACATTTCAGGCCGGCCCTCCCTTTGCCGGAAGAGGAAATCGGAAATTACGGGCTTTTATTCGACGAACGATGGACAAAACCCTGTATTCATACCCGTTTCCTGCCCGGCATCTTCGGAGAAAATACCGGCAGCGACCTCTACCGGTATTTACATTCTATTGACGCGGAACACCTGGCGCTAAACGAATTTTGTTCGACACAACAGAAAATATCAAGTCTTTTTGAAGGGTGCAGCGACAGGAAATCTCAAATCATCCGGGACGGATTGATGCTCATTGCCAATGAAACGCTATTCCTCGAAGACCCTTACGCGGCAAAATGCTACCACCCGCGCATATCTGCATACAAATCTTACGCATACCGTGAATTACCGGACGAAAACCGTCATGCTTTCGACCGGTTGTATCATGATTTTTATTTCCTGCGGCATAACGGTTTCTGGAAAGAAACGGCCTTAAAACGCCTCACCCCGTTGATAAACGGTACGGAAATGCTCGTTTGCGGCGAAGATCTCGGCATGATACCCGCATCTGTTCACGAAGTGATGAACAAACTGCAACTGTTCACCCTTGAGATTGAACGGATGCCGAAAGCGTTGAACACCGAATTTGCAGACCTCAAAACGCTCCCGTATCATTCGGTCTGCACAACTTCAACACACGACATCACGCCTATACGCGCCTGGTGGAAAGAAGATAAGGAAAAAACGCAACGCTATTATACGAATGTATTGCAAGGCCACGGAAAAGCGCCCGAAGAATGTTCGACCGGAATAGCGGAACAAATGATAACAAACCACCTGCAGTCCCCGTCGATGCTGACCGTCATCCCGTTGCAGGACTGGTTCGCCGTCGACGAAGAAATAAAACGCCCCGACCCGGACGCCGAACGGATCAACATCCCGGCCGACCCCGGCAATTACTGGCGCTACCGTATGCACATAACACTTGAAACGCTGTTACGTGCAAATGATTTCAATCGGAAAATCAGAAATCTTATAACCGGAAGCAAAAGATATTAAAACCGAATACAGATGAATCCGGTTACTTGATGCAAAATTGGACGTATATGCCGGTTATTTTGCTTTCTGAGCGTTCACATTCGCCGGATTTGCGTGCGGCGGCGGAGCGGCAGGCGTCGTTAAGCCCTCTTTCCCGGACATCGAGCAGGATCCGTTAAGCTTTGCTCCCGGCTCTATCTCAAGAGTCTGGATATAGATATCGCCTTTAATTACGGCGGACGATTTCAGCACCAGACGTTCACGCGCCCGTACAACACCTTCGATATTCCCGAAGATTTCCGCATTATCCGTCAGGATATTGCCTTTGACGCTTCCTTTAGGCCCGATGACGATTTTGCCTTTACAATTAATTTCACCTTCTACTCGTCCGTCCAGGCGGAAATCCGATTCCGCAACAACAGTACCTGTCAGTACCGTACCTGCAGCCAGTACATTATGTAACCCACCGCAAGGTTCTTCATTTATTTTTCCCATGATTATAATTATTATGCGTTTTGTCGCAAAGATAAGGCAAACGAAATGTAATACAAAATAAGTTTGCTTATTTTTTATCATCAACGTAAATTTCTTCTTCATCTTCGTCTTCCAACAAAGGATAAACGGGAGGTTCCGGCCCCTCGTCGCGAAAATAAAAAGCAAACGTAATTCCCGCCAGCAGGCCCGAAAGATGCCCTTCCCACGATATGGATGTCCCCCGGTAAAGCGTCGGGAAAAAAGCCCAGACGAATCCGCCGTAAAGAAAAGCGACAAGAAGGGCAAATGCCCGCTGACGGGTCACTTTCTTTATTACCCCGCTCGTGAAATGAAAAGCCGCCAACGCATAAACAAGCCCGCTTGCGCCCATGTGGACGGCATCCCGCCCCATAAGCCAGGTAAGAAATCCGCCGGTGACGTACAAACAGCATAAAATACGCCAGGCGCCTTGCCTGTAAAACAAAAACAGCCCGAAAACGAGCAACAGCATTGCCGGTGTATTCGACAGGAGATGTCCCCAGCCGGCATGTAACAAAGGCATCGTGAAAATCCCCGGCAGACCTTCCGGTACAAGCGGCTGCAAGCCATACGGTTTCAAGCGCAAAGAAAATACGCTTCCAACAATATGCACCATCCAAGGCAATGCCGTCAATAAAACGGAATACATTGCGGCAAGCCTCAATTCTTTCTTTTCATCTGTTGAATTATCATACATAAGCGTAACAAATATACATGATTTTTTATAAACTACCCTGTTATTATAAAATTTTCATCTACCTTTGCCGCATGAAGACTGCAATCACAATAGAATCCATGAAATTTCACGCCTTCCACGGCGTGAAAGAGGAGGAGCGAATCATCGGCGGGACATTCCTCGCCGACATATCTTATACGACAGATACCGTCGCCGTCGAAACGGATCGCATAAAAGACACCATCGACTATGCCGCAATATACGACCTCACAAAAGAGGAAATGATGAACCCGTCGAATCTGATTGAACACGTAGCCGGACGCATCCTGAAGGCAATAAAAAACAGATTTCCGCAAATACGGGAACTGACCGTCAAAATCTCAAAACTAAACCCGCCCGTAAACGGCGAGGCCGGAAAAGCAACGGTCACCATCGGTTTTTAAAAAAATATGCCGCAATCGTGCATTATTTTGAAAAAAACAGCTATATTTGCGCCTGATTTTCATTTTTGGGGTATTAGCTCATCTGGCTAGAGCGTTAGACTGGCAGTCTAAAGGTGATCGGTTCGAGTCCGATATACTCCACCATACACAT
>JAISYY010000020.1 GCA_031269635.1 Tannerella sp.
TCTCCCGCTCGCGAACAGGAGTTTTTAGACACGCTGAAATCCATAAATCCGTATATCGACATTCAGGTTTCGGATAAAAAGGGAATATGGCGCGTTTGGGACTGGGATATATAATGGTATTCCTGTAACAATTCAATGGTCAGTTGCGACGGATACTGCGTGAGGGGGCAGATTTGGCGGCGGCGGGTTTTTCCGTTTTCGGCTGTTTAGGCTGTTTGTTGTCATCGGAAGTCACACCGCTTCCCTTTTTGGAAGTGCGTGCTGATGCACGAGCCGCTTTTTTTGCTTCTTTCTTGCTTAATACCACCGTTGTATCCGGCTGTATCCACAGTGAATCGTTGAAGGCTTTCAACTGGTTTTCGATACGCTGTTGCTCCGCCAGCATCGAATCGGGGGTCGGGCAATATTGCATCAGGGCAAGGTTCATCAGGTTTTCGGTCTTTATGATTTCGCCTTCGAACATACGGCGGCTGAAATAGTCGTCAACCGTAAACGTCTTTGCATTATTGATGTTGGACGTCATGACATAATTGTTCTTTATATAGGGACGTATGTCTTCGTATTTAGCCCAGAACATCGGCGTACGCTGTTCGCCGATGTCGGTAATCATATAGGCTATCGGGCATACGGCCAGTGTCTTCACATCGTAAATTGAATTGTTCTGGTCGAAATACCACGCTTCCTTTACGATATACGACCTCACTTCCTGCGAAGGGACGTCGCTTGCATTGATGACATACCGCGCCGGATTGCCTCCCCCGGCGGGCACCTCTTCATAGAATATGTTGAAATTATCAAGCATGTCTTTAAACGAAAGCAAGTTGTCCTGTTCAAACGATTCGTAGTCGGGAAGGTATTTATAGACGTTAATCTTTCCTTCGCTCACGAGCTGAAACAGGGCCGTGAAAAGATTTTTCATCCCGTTAAACTCCTGCACGGGATAATATAAAGGCGTATTTTTTTCTTTCGTGAGATCAATATCACGGTAAATGACACGCATCCAGCGGGCGTCTCCGATCTCCCGCGTGAGCTGTTCGTTCATTATCTGTGCACGCACGGTCAATTCCGGCAATCCACTGTTATTTCCGGCCTGTTGCGCGCCACGGTTCTGGCGGTCGCCGCCTCTGCTCACACGCGGAGCGCGCTGGTCCGGCGTTTGTGCGCCGGCGGAAGCGACAAGAACAAGAAATATAAAACCTGTATATAAAAAACGTTTCATGCTTTTACTTCTTTATTTATTGTTTTAATTTACTATAATTTCCATCGAATAATTTACGCTTACTGGCTTACCTGCCGGATCGAGCGCTTTCACCTGGCCGATATGAAAACGTTTGCCACGCGCCAGGTTCCGTATATAATCCTTTTGGCGCTGCGTGAAATTGCCGCTGTCGGACACTTCCGGGATATAATTGCCCATGCCGTCGACAATGGTCATCGTAAAACCGGTAACGGTATGAGGCACATTCAGTACACCGTCGTCGATCGCGGCCTGCACCCCGCCGGTTTCCACAAGATAACGCTTGGCGATGGCGCCTCCGGTAAATTTGCGGACGTTCCCGTCCGCATCTTTGTACGAAAGGAACGGCAACGGAGGCGGTAGCCTGCGCACAACAAACTCCATACTCTCGGATATTTCACGACCGCTTACGTTCGCCCGCAACGTAACGGTAACGTTCGGCGAAACATCCGCATCCAGTCCCGTCACCGTCCAGATATTCTTCTCCTTGTGATCTACCCTTCCGCTCGATACCGACGGCCTTACCGAACCGCTCGGCACGCCGGGTATACCCACTAAAATAGGATTATCAATACTCGCATACAGGAAATTCATCCTTGTCGGAGCAATAATGGCCGACGATTCGGTCACGAAATATTTAGCTTCGTAATCATACGTCTGCCCTTCGGCCACAATCCGGCCCGACAGGCTGCGGTCGCCCACCCCGCTTGTCGGTATCACAATCCGGTTGCCCGCAAGAAGCGTTTGGCCTAAGTAATACTGGGGCTGTTTGGTCGAATCGACGGCGGCAAGCGCCAGTTCTGCTTCATAAGGCGTTCCGCTCGTGACGATCTGGCTCTTTGGAATCACAAAGGCCTCGATCTTATTCACGCGGTAATCATCCACGTCCACATTTGTAATCAGCGTAGAAAGTACTTCGCCTTCGACATAGCGGATGTCGTTTTGCATCTTTGTCAACAGCGTGATAGCTGCGGCAACGGGCATGTTTTCAAACAGCGCAACTTCCCACGAACCGGGTATGATCCCTGCCTTTTTAGGAACTTCCGTACTCAGCAACGATCCGAACATCGCCCTTTTGGACGAATCGCCGATAAGATCGGACATATTTCCGCGATAGCTCTCCATCCGCTCTCTCAGCTTCCGGCCTTCCCCCACGACCGGCGCCAGCATCACACGCGATGCCGCTTCCAGATTATCTTTTTGCTTGATATCGTTTACATCGCCTTCTTTCCCGTCAGCCTCCAGCGCAATGCGAAGTTTCAGTTCATTGATATAATCGAACAGCTCGTCGGATTGTTTTTTAACATCCAGCCCTTTGTTATACCATTCGCCCACTTTCGCAGCATTCGCCTCGTAAGCCCGGTCAAGGTTTTCCTTTACCTGGTTGTTGCGCATGGTCGCATTTTCCGTAGAAGTGCGCAGACTGTTTTCGACCAGTTCAAACCCGTCCAACACCTCCGAAGAGACATTGAGAGCCATCATTGCGATGAAGACCAGGTACATCAGATTGATCATCTTCTGACGCGGTGAGTTGGGATTACTTGATACTCCTGCCATTTTTATCTGTTCCTTTAGAAGTGTGTGTGATTATCTGTATCCCCCTCCCTGCGGCGTATATCCGCCCTGGTAAGCAGGCTGTTGATAGCCCGGCTGACCGGCGGCCGGAGGAGGAGGAGGAGGATATGCTCCTGCGTGTATATTGACCGTCATGGCCTGCAACAAACGGCTGTAAACCTGATTCAACTGTGACAAAAGCTGCGCCATACGCTCGTTTTCGTTACGGAAGGCGGCACTGTCGACAATCGAACTGTCATACATGCCGCGTATGCGATTCAACCCGGCATTTATATGCTGTATCGTATCCATTTGTACGTGAAGGCCGGAAAGTTGCGTTTCATAGAACCGGTTCAACCCGGATATGTTTTCATTCAGTCTGGACATGTGTTCCACATAGCTGACCGGCTTTTCGTCCGCACTTTCGTCCGCCGAACCGGATATGACTTTACACGAATGGATAAGCGTATCGGACACTTCTCCCAGCGACCCGGTTATCTCGCTGAATTTCTCAAGGTTCTGCGACACGTTGGAAATCTGCTCGATATAGGTTTGTGTAACGTCCGTAAGGTCTGCCATTTTTGAAATCTGCTCTGCCGCGCTGTTCAGTTTCTTTATACTTTCGGCAAGCAGTTCCGAATCTTTCTCCGAAATATTAAGCCCCATCGCCGTCATACCGGTGTTTACAATCTCCTGCGGCGAACGCGGCTCCTGCTGCACGGCGACGCCTCCACCTGCCGAACCGGCAACACCTCCGCCCGCCGAACCGACGAAACCTCCGCCCGTCGAACCGATGACGCCTCCGCTTGCCACACCGGCAACACCTCCGCCTACCGCTCCGACGAAACCTCCGCCTGCCGAACCGATGACACCTCCGCCCGCCGAACCGACGAAACCTCCACCTGCCGAACCGGCAACTATAATACCTCCGCCTGCCGCTCCGGCAACCATATTACCTCCATCAGGCGCTCCGGCATCCGTACCCGCCGTCATACCGGACAAATCGCCGATCACAACCGTACCGCCTCCTATATTCGCCGTACCGCCCGTCACAATATGTTCCGGGACACTGTCGCCGGATGTGAAATCCGGGCGATCCAGCGGATTTTTAGACTTCAGCACAGGGAATACCTCTTCCCAGCTATAATCGTTAGCAGGTCGCTCAAAACCGGAGATAATAAATACGCAGGCTTCCGTAATCATCGCCACGAACAGTATTTGATTGGCATAAGGAAAATGCAGTAATTTAAACAACGCACCGATGATAACAATAGCCGCCCCCCAACTGTACAGGAAATTCAAGACCCGTTTACCCCTTTCGCTCGAAAGGAACATCTCTATCCTGTTCTTATATCTTTTGTACTTACCCATGATTTATATGTATATTATTTTTTCTTTCCTTTTTTAGCATTTGAAAATCCGACCTGCGTGCGAACGCAACGGAAACCGATATACGAACGTGTTTCGTTCTGATATTCAAACGTACGCATATCCGAACGGATGAAACGTGCAACGTCTTTCCACGACCCGCCGCGTACAACTTTCTTCTTCATATCATACGGATCTTCCTTTGCCGCATCGTAATGAAGTTCCGGGTTGATGTCGCTCATCTGCTTCGGCCCCGATTCGTAAAAAACCGTCGACGTCCATTCGGCCACATTACCGGCCATATCAAACAGACCAAATTCATTCGGTGAAAACGAGGCTACACGCGCGGTGATAAGATGGCCGTCCTCCGTATAATCGCCTTCTCCGGGCTTGAAGTTTGCCATGAAGCAATCCTTGCTGTCTTTGAGGCCTTCCGTTGACCAGGGATATTTATTCTCTTTTTTGCCTGCACGTGCGGCGTATTCCCATTCCCCTTCCGTCGGCAGGCGGTACGGCTCGATGATCTGACCTTGCGGCAAGTCCAACGACCTTTTATAAATATCCGTCCGCCAGACACAGAACGCCGTCGCCTGCTCCCACGACACGCCTACAACCGGATATTCATCGTACCCCGCATGGGTGAAATACATCCGCAGGTAAGGTTCGTTATAGGCATTCTTGAAATCGTTCACCCAGGCTGTTTCATCCGGATATATATTAACGATACGCGTATGGAGGAAATCGAAAAAGCTTCCCAACGCGCGCGTGATTGTTTCGTTAACGATACGTCCGTCATCATCTATATAAGCCGTATCTTTCGATATCATGATCACTTCGTTGGGATCCGTCGCTATATCCGTATTCCTCACGCGCAGGGACGGGTCCAGGTTATTACGGCGAAGAGCGGCCGAGGTATAATCGTACCATTCATATTTGTAATTCATCTGTTTGGGATCCAGTCCGCGCTCTCCGGTAGCGGGATTCGTGAAATAAACGCTTTCGATGGCACGCGCCTCTTCTTCGCTGGCGCGTTTCCAGGGAATCGGGCGGCTCCAATCGAGATGGGGCGTAACAGGGTCGCCATATCGGTCTTCGGTAATCATAAACAAATCATTTGCGCCGTATTCCGGATCCGCCAGACGGGTACGGATAAGGGAATCGCGCACCCAATAAACGAACTGACGGTATTTCGCGTTTGTTATTTCCGTCTCATCCATCCAGAACGCTTCAAAAGAAACGCCTTTCGTATCGGCTTCGAACCCCCAGATACTGTCGGAATCGGAAGGCCCCATTTCAAAGGCGCCTCTTTTGATTAATACCATTCCGTACGGAGCCGGCTCGCTGAACGAAGCCGATTTAACGCCGACAAGTTCGCCTCCGGAGTTCATTGCATTTCTTCCACATGCCGAAAGCAAAACGATTGCCACTGATATCAAAACTGTTTTTTTCATCTCTTTATAATATACGTACACTTTTGTGTTTACTCTGTCCTGTTTTTGGTTTGTTAAGCTGCATCCTGTATTTCAGGAACAACTCATGGCTACCCATATTGCGTATCCCTATTCCCGACAACGGTACATCATACGCATAGCCCCCCTCTATCTTTCCAAATGTAGCGCCAAGCATGACGACCATACCGCCGACGCTTCCATTCGCAATATTTTCATCCACGCGCCACGACAAACCCGCACTGTATTTCCTCGCATAAACAGCCCTTGTCGTAACATTAATTTTATACATATTAAAATTCGTTTGCACAAAAACCGAAGGTTGCAATTCTACTAACGTATTCTTCATCCGAATATTGTATCCCCCGACAAAATTATATGTGCGTTCTATATAATCCGAAAAATTGTCATCATCAAACTGCGGTTCCAGGAGATGCATGGAAGCCATACCGGCATACCATTTATCCGTATGGTAATAGACCCCCAGGTTTGCGTCAAACGATTTGGATTCAACCTTTGAAGTGGGTATCGCCTCATCATTACCCCCCGGACTGCCCAGACTGTCGACCGGCAAAATAACCTTCGATCCGTCATCGGACACGCTTATCATTCCCAGCTGCACTCCGATACGCAGCGTCCCTTTGCCGGTTTTTTTCAGGAAAGCGTACTGGAGGCCGGCCGTCATACTGCTTTTTATGCTCGAAAGGTTATCCTGGAGAACCATCACGCCTACGCCGTGTTCTTTTTTCTGAAACACGAAAGGCATGCCGGCTGTCGCAAACAATGTTTTAGGCGCATTATTCCAGCCGAGCCACTGCAGACGGTACAAGGCGACGACATCCAGATTCCCGGTCATTCCCGCCGTTGCGGGATTATAATATCCGAGCGCAATATGGTACTGGCTGAACTGCGCGTCGCGTTGCGCCTGTGCCATACAGACACAACCGGAGATGATTACAAGCAACAAAACGATTCGCCTCATACCACGATCCACATATTAATCTTTTTACCTTGAATACTTATAACTCGAAAAAAGGATATAAATTGTGTATTTATCAAAAAAAACAACGGGATCACGTGTTTTTTTACACGATCCCGCTGTTTTTCAATTGTCAATCGTCCTTGCTGACCCCGCCAGTACCGCACATCTACGTGCAGAGGGCATTTGTCTTTGCAATCCGGCATTGTTTGCTATTCACACCGCTACCTTTTGCAAACCTGCACTGTTTACACGATTACAAACCTGTGCCTTTTGCTACTATATTCCTGCGTTGCTTTCCGAAGCAAACTGTCACCCGTCAATCTTCAATACTCTTCTTCATTAAAAAAGAAATCCTCCTTACTTGGATAGTCAGGCCAAATATCTTCCATACATTCATAAATTTCACCTTCATCCTCCATCTCCTGCAGGTTTTCAATAACTTCCAACGGAGCTCCGGAGCGCTGCGCATAGTCAATCAACTCATCTTTCGTTGCCGGCCACGGCGCATCTTCCAAATTTGATGCCAATTCTAAGGTCCAGTACATAGCTTATAAAATTTTGAGATCGCCCGAAAGCGATACGGTTCCTTTACAAAAATCGCCGCAAAAATATAATTTTATTTCTTACTTACAAGTATTATTCCAAAAAATTTCTTCACCATTTTTCAATAGACATTCGCTACGTGCTATAACAAACAAAAGATCAGACAATCTGTTCATAAAAACGAGTACGGGTTCTTCAACCGTAGCGGTTTCCGCCAGGCGATAAATATTACGTTCGGCACGGCGGCATACGGTACGACACACATGAGCAAGAGCGGCCGAACGCGAGCCTCCCGGCAATACAAACGATTTCAGTTTCGGCAACCGTCCGTCCGTCCGGTCAATCGCTTCTTCTATTTTTTTAATGCTGTCGCCGGTGATTTGACTTTCGATTTTATATTCCGTCCTCGAAGGATCCGTAGCCAGATAAGAACCTACGGTAAAGAGTTTAGACTGGACAAACTGTAACAACTCACAAACCTCCCGATCGTCAACTTCGGTGATAAGCAAACCGATAAAGGAATTAAGTTCGTCGATTGTGCCGTAAGCTTCCAGCCGGGGATGCGTCTTCGACACGCGAAACCCGCCGACTAAGGAGGTTTTTCCCTTATCGCCTCCTCCTGTATATATTTTAGATTTTTCCATCATTTTATATTCTTTACGTTGTCGGGACGGATGTCCTATGTTCCTCCCAGTTCGGTTATTGAATACTTGTACGTGATTATTATGATTTATGAATTAAAAAACGACATTTTCAAAGACGAAGAAATTTTCATCGTCCGTCTTGTATTCATCAAGATAAGGAGAATACGTCCCGACGGATATCCGTCTGTTTTCAGGGTCAATATTGATCAATCTCAGAAAACCGTTTCCGCCTTTTTCGAGCATCTGGTAGTTGGCCAGCATCTGGTACACTTTGTTACCATGTGTGCCTTCGCTCACCAGTCTGCCTGTGCCGCTGTTCAGCACATGCCCGCTGAACACCAGTAATATGTTGGGATAACGGCCAATCAGTTTTTCCCACATTTGTTCCCCGTCGTTTGGGGCGTTTTCGCCGGTGTCATTTCCTATTCCGTACGACTGGGGTAACCAGCTATCGCCTTCGCCCATGCGGGTATTATCCGAATACATGTAGGCATGGGTAAGGATAATGACTTTATGCGCCGGATGCCGTTCGACGACCTCGCCCGCCCAGTCCAGCACACAGTTGCGCGTACCGAATTCCAGCGCCAGAATGAGCCAGTCATATCCTCCGGCACGAAAAGTATGCCATACATTATCCATTTTACCTGTTTCGAAGGCGCCGCCGAAATGCGGGGTTTTGCTGTATTTCTCGAAAGGAAACCAGCGATTGAACAGATCGGTATTGCGCGTATCCGTTTTACCGCCGGCGCCGATGTCGTGATTGCCGGTGACAAAGGCATACGGCACATGACCGTCCATCAGAGACATGGCCGATACGGCGTTTTCCCATTGCCTGTCCACATTGTTATTCGTAATGTCGCCCTCATGAAGCACAAAGTCGATGCTATCCCGATGTTCAGCGAGCCATTTGGTTTGCGATACGAATATTTCGGGAAACGTCATTGTATAAACCTGTGTATCGGGCAGCAGCGCCAGCCTGACGGTCTCCCGCCTGTTGCAGGAGCATAATATAACGGTCATCCCGCATATACTTATTATTTTCAATAAAGATTTCATATACATTATTCAGGGTTATTAATTATAGTAGCTCATCTGTATTTTTTTACTTGACGACGACAAAAATAAAATGTTATTTTTATCTTACAAATTTTTTTTGGTTAAATGACATCAATACGTAATTAATTTATATGATTAAACTCAACTCCCCACTAATAAATCGCCTTATACCACGAAGATCCCCTGAAGATGGAATTAAGTTCGGGATAATCTTCCTGATTTATATAAGTCGTCAGCCCACTGTGGCGCTCAATAAAAAATCCGTCATATTCGCCAAAATTAGGCGAACCATCACCATAATCTTCCAGAAGAAATCTTTTAGTCGCTACTTTCCATACGACGGTCTTATCAAGCTGTCCGGTAAAATCCTTATAATGCGAATCCAACGCTAACTTCTCAACCGTATGGGCTAAATCGAAATAACGGGGATGAGGGAGATATCCGCTATAAATATGCTTATTAGGCCGGTCAAACCGTTGAATTTCATCTACCTTCAAAGTCGTTTTATCAATACTCATCCCCTGCAACGCAACTTTCGTTACGGAAGCGAGCGCCTCCATTTCGTCCATTTTTATCAGACTTAAAGTTGTAGAACAATAGGCATTGTTTTCCGGTATTAAAGCTATATAATTATAATAAGATTGCGCAAAACCCGATACTACGGATTTTATATCATTCTTTGTGTCATACAACCGCATGATTTCTTTTTTATATATTTCGGTCACAAGGTTGTTGGAGCCTCCAAAGCCGGGAGATACAATTTCCGCCGACGAAGCCAAAACATATTCTGCCTTATTGCGCAGTTCATACATTGACATGACGTCAGCCATCAGGCACGCTTCAAACAGAATAAAATCGAACTGCTTATCGGGAATTGCCGATGCAAAATCATCATATTTCATTTCTTTCCTTTCGCCTCCTCCGTCATCAATAACCAGTGAACGAGGTCTGTTAAGCGCTCCTGCGGGAAGCCAGCCACTCGCATGTGAAAAGAAAATCATACCGTAACTGTCGGCCGGATAGCTTTGCACCACGGTATTTATTACGCGCCCCAACACTTCGGAATCCGCAGAATTTTCAACGCCATAAGACTGAAGCGTATCAAGCCCGGAATAACCGCCGGCGTTTTTCGTTTCATTTACACGCAAAAGGACAGCGCCCTTATCCTTCTGATCCACATATATTATCATTTCTCCTTTACCCGGATCCCAGCCGGCACGAATCTG
>JAISYY010000039.1 GCA_031269635.1 Tannerella sp.
CGGAACTGAGAAAGAAACATGATAAAAATAATGTATCTTTGCATCGGTTATGAGTCGATTAAATTGTTTTTTAAAACATACTTGATAAAATGAAAAATCATTCGCGGCGAGGTTTCGTCAAGACAATGGTAAATGGAGGAATGAGTCTGGGCATTTTATCGTCCCTGTCATTCACGGGAAAGAAGCCAAAGGTGAATCTGCCTGTTATCAGAGAAGTAGATATATGTGTGCTGGGCGGCAGTTGCACGGGTGTTTTTGCATCTGTGAGGGCTGCCCGTCTGGGCGCAAAAGTTGCTATCGTAGAAAAACAAAATGCCTTTGGAGGTGTAGCCACAAATTCGCTGGTCAATATTTGGCATTCGATATATGATACCGAATTTAAACAACAGATTATAGCCGGTTTGACAGTTGAAACTATGGAGCGTCTGGAAACCAGGCAGATGGTAAAAAAAACGGAACGCAACGAAAGTAGAGCTTTTACATTCAATTCCCAGGAACTCAAAATCGAACTGGATGAATTAGTTGTAGAATCCGGTATTATTCCATACTTTCATACGCTCTTCTCCGAACCGGTTATTGACGAAGACGGCCGATTGACGGGTGTTATTGTCGATAATAAGTCAGGACGCGGGATCATCAGGGCGAAATATTTTATTGATGCGACAGGCGACGGAGACCTTTGTTCCCGTTTAAACTTGCAAACCTATACGCATACTCTTTTACAGCCTCCGACAACCTGCGCCCATATAGACGGATGGAACGGGAATGAATTTAATACCCTTCTCAAACAACATGGAAAAGAGTTTAATATTCCAGACGGATTTGTCTGGGGAAGCGACATTCCGGGAACACAAAACAGTATGCTTGCAGGCACACGTGTTTATAACTATAATTGCGCTGAAGCAGACGATTTGACTCGCGCCGAAATAGAGGGACGGAGACAAATACGCGCTATTATGGACATGATGCGTCAGTACGGAACGGCTAAGATCGGATTGACGGCCCTGCCTTCCTATATTGGTATCCGGGAAACGAGGCATGTAAAATGTTTGTACCGGGTATCTGACGATGATGCTTCTTACGGACGGCGTTTTGACGACGCCATCGCCAATGGGAGTTATCGCCTTGATCTTCATCATCAGGATAAACCGGGACTGACATTCCGCTATCTTGATGGTACGCAAGTTTATAGCCGTCCGGGTTATCCCGGTCAAAAAAGCCGCTGGAGAGAAGAAACCGCCACGAATCCCACATTTTATCAAATTCCACTGAGATCGCTGATTCCGCCGAAGATTCCGAACCTGATGGCCGCCGGTAGAATGTTGGATGCTTCGATTATTGCGTTTTCCGGAATTAGAGTAATGGTTAATATGAATCAGGTGGGGGAAGCTGCCGGAGTAACTTCATATCTTGCCCTTAATCAGAATATCCCGGTATCGAAAGTCGATCCTGGAAAAGTTCGGGAAGAATTGAAGAAAGGAGGATCAATAGTGATATGAATATCCGGAACAATCGGTGGCAATGCCATATAGACAATACAAAATTTCATTTTTTCATTTTCTGGCTATTGATAAATTTTTCGCTCTCCGCCAAAGAACAATTTATCGTAATAGAAGCCGAAAATTTCGCGAACACAGGAACATGGGCGGTTGATCATCAGAGCATTGACAGGATCGGCTCATCCTATCTGTTGGCTCACGGTTTGGGAAAGCCCTGTGTTGATGCGGAAACGTTTGCCGTTTGCCCCGAACAGGGCGCCTATCATGTGTGGGTGCGTACACGCGAATGGTCGGGTTCCGGATTAACGGATAAAGCGCCCGGACGTTTTCAGGTTTATATCAACGGAACGCCGTTAGATACGGTATTTGGCATGGGGAAAACGGAATGGAACTGGCATTACGGCGGAAAAATACAACTTCCTGCTTCTACTTTTAAAGTTTCTTTGCGAGACCTTACCGGCTTTGAAGGACGTTGCGATGCCATTATCTTTTCAACCGGTGATGGACTGATAAGTCATCAATCCGAAGATCCTTTGATTGATTTGCGAAAATTGAACGGCAAACCTGAGAAGCATACAAAGCATTACGATTTGGTTGTGACCGGTGGAGGACTTGCCGGGATTTCCGCCGCTATTGTCGCCGCACGGCAGGGATTAAAAGTCGCTCTTATTCATAACAGGCCTGTCTTGGGTGGAAACAACAGTCCGGAAATACGTATTCCTGTTTCCGGCGATTTGAACTGTCCCCCCTATACAAAATTGGGAAACGTGACAAAAGCCCTGGAAAATCCGGAAAAAAATGGTGATTGGGAGCGAAACGGTGCATGGAAAAAGGAAATTATCCTGAGAGAAAAAAATATAGACTTATTTCTTGAAATGCACGTAACGGACGTAGCTGTTAAGAAAAATAAAATCAAATCTGTTACCGCCCGGCATATCCGGACGAACAAACTGCTCCGGTTTAAAGGGAAGTTATTTGCCGATTGTACGGGAGACGGGGTGATTGGTTATCTGGCCGGAGCCGATTACCGTACAGGACGGGAATCCGGATCGGAAACCGGCGAGTCGCTGGCCCCGGAAAAATCCGACTCATTGGTTCTTGGAGCGTCTATCTTTTGGAATTCCGGAAAGTCGAACACGCCGGTTGATTTTCCCGGTTGTATATGGGCATTGCCTTTTCGAGAGGAGAGTTGTCAGCATGTTTTGAGTTCTGCCTGGAATTGGGAAGGCGGTTTTCAACACGACATGGCTGCCGATGTGGAACTGATCAGAGATAATTTGTTTCTTGCCATTTACGGAAACTGGTCTTTTCAGAAAAATCATTCCGTGAAAAAGAAACAATATGCTGCTTACATTCTTTCCGAAATGGCTTACGTATTGGGAAAAAGAGAATCGCGGCGACTTATGGGTGATTATGTTTACAGTGAACATGACATTCGGAGTAACGATATGCTGCCCGACGGCCTGATTCCGTCCAAATGGGGAATAGACCTGCATTATGCCGACCCCGTAAATGAAATATTCTTTTCGGACAAAGCATTTCGTTCCGTAGCCGTACATGAGCAAAAACAGACGCATCCCGTCAGGTATTTGCCTTACCGGAGTCTTTATTCACGGAATATCCGTAATCTTTTTATGGCCGGACGTTGCACCGGGATGACTCACGTGGCGCATGGAATGTTTCGTACGCAGGCCACTACGGGAATGACCGGCGAAGTAGTCGGAATGGCGGCTTTCCTTTGCAGGAAATATGGACTTACGCCACGACAAGTCTATTTCAGTCGCCTGAATGAATTGAAAACATTATTAAAAGAAATATAAATCTTATGGAAATGAGTCGTATTTTTTTATTGCTTTTTCTGGCATTTTTCTCCTGCAAACCGGCAGAGGAAAAAATTTGCATCAGCGGTGTATATCCGCATCTTGCGCATTATAACGACGAGGGTGAATGTGGACACGGAGCCGTTGTTCCGTGGGCCGGCAGTTTGTGGTGTATTACTTACGGGCCTCATCTGCCGTTTGGTTCTTCGGATAAACTGTACCGGATTACACCGGATATGGAACAAACTGTTATGCCAAGTATTGGCGGAACGCCTGCTAACCGGATGATACACGCCGAAAGCAATCAGCTTTTCATCGGCCCTTACGCAATTGACGGGCAGGGGCGCGTCCGGACAATTCTTTATACGGCAATGCCCGGACGTCACACGGGGAATGCCCGCCACCTGACCGATCCGGCCGGTAAAATTTATTATGCCACCATGGAAGAAGGCTTTTACGAAGTCGATGTGAATACGCTCGACGTGAAGATGCTTTACAGGGACGGGAACGTCAATAAATCGAAAGAAAACGATACGGACGATCATGTAAAAGCGCTCCTGCCGGGAGCGCACGGCAAAGGCGTTTATTCGGGCCAGGGCGTGCTGGTGTATTCCAACAACGGCGAACAGGGCGAGAAGGCGCTGAAACAGTTTGATATTGAAGCCGGATCCCTTTCCGAATGGGACGGCAGGAAATGGACGCTGGTACGCCGCAACCAGTTTGTGGAAGTGACCGGCCCCGGCGGTATCTGCGGCAATCCGAATCCTGCGACAGACCCGATATGGGCTACCGGATGGGATCATAAGTCCGTCCTTCTCGGCGTTCGCGAAGCGGAAAAGGGCTGGCGTTTCTACCGTTTACCCAAAGCCAGCCACAGTTACGACGGCGCACACGGCTGGAACACCGAATGGCCGCATATCCGCGATATCGGCACGGACGCTCAACCCGATTACCTCATGACGATGCATGGCCTTTTCTGGCGCTTTCCAGCGACGTTCACTTCCGGCAATTCGGCCGGTATTCGTCCGCGCTCCGCCTATCTGAAAGTCATCGGCGATTTCGCCCGCTGGAACGATCAATTAGTGTTCGGCTGCGACGATTCCGCGCAGAAGGAGTTTCTCAACAAACGCAAAGCCAAGGGAGGCATCGAAGGGCCGGGACAGTCGAACTCCAACCTCTGGTTTACCACCCTTTCCCGTCCGGACGAACTGGGGCCTGCGACGGCCGAAGGCGCCGTATGGAAAACCGAAAGCGTCAGCGCCGGTGAAGCCTCCGAACCGTTCCTCTTCGACGGATGGGTGATTCGTACCTGCTGGATAGAAAACCGGGGCGCACAGCCCGTCACCTTCACGTTCGAGACCGACGCCGCCGGCAACGACCACTGGCATGTGCTTAAAACTGTTACCGTACCCGCCGCCGGTTCCGTACATCTCGCGTTCCTTCCTGAAGAAAAGGGTGAATGGGTGCGTGTCAGGACGGACGGCAGCACGGTTGTCACCGTCAGTTTCAACTATGCCGCACCCGACCGCCGTCCGGCAACGCCTGACGGGATATTTGCCGGACTGACATCCGTCGAAACTCTCCAGACACTGAGCGGACTGCTTTACGGACTTGGCGACAACCGCCGTGCGCTGGGACTGCTTGCCTGCAACACCGCCGGTAACGGCGAAACGACCGAAACGGGCTACTACGAAATGGGCGAGAGGCTGACGCTGACGCGCACGGATGATGCCGAAACGGCCGATTTCATCCGCACCCGCTTTGCGATCCCCCAACAGGCCGTTACCGTCGATGACGCTTCGGCGCTGATTGTCGACGACCTCGGCCGCCGCTGGCGTCTTCCGCTGGGCAACGAGGCCTTCGCTCCGCTGACGAATAGCGGCGCCCTGCGCATCTGCCGCGAAGTAGTCACCGAGCGCGACCTGTTCAACTGCCTGGGCACCTTCTATGAACTCCCCGCCGAGAACGCCGACGGGTATGCCAAAATACGCCCCGTCGCCTCGCATAACTTCCGTATCCACGACTACGCCTCGTACCGTGGCATGATCGTCCTCACCGGCGTGACGCCCGAAGAAGGGCGCGGCAATCCCCACATCGTCGT
>JAISYY010000081.1 GCA_031269635.1 Tannerella sp.
AATCGCCGGACGAAGTGCAAATAATTAGAAATTACAGAGTCGCAGAAGATTTATTCGAACTTCATCAGCAACTTATTACGATAATCAGGCAGGATATGAGAAAGATATATTATGATTGAGTTTGCAAAGTGGACCGCAAAATTTTGCGGATAGCTATTTATTTTTAACTTTGCACTTTTGAATAATAAGGGGAGGGGTTTTTTATAACCATTAACCGGTTGTTTGCATAGATTTATATTAGTTGTTAATTGTTTAGACAAATATTTTATGGCCAGTATTGCAGAAAGACATAAATTTATTCTTGATACTTTGCAAAAGGAAGGTTTTGTGAAGGTGACGGACGTGGCAAGTGCGTTGAATGTGACTGCGGCGACGATACGTAATGACTTGAAGTTTCTGGAAGAAAAGAAACTTCTGTTCAGGACGCATGGCAGCGCAAGCGTCATCAATCCGCATACGGTTGATATGAACCTGACGGAAAAGGAGAAGATAAAAATAAATGAAAAGAGAAAAATCGCACAGGTGGCGTATGAACTCATCGAGGAAAATGATTCGATTATTATCGGGGCAGGGTCTACCGTTTTTGCACTGGCCGAGCAGATTAAGCCGGTGGATCAGTTGACGGTGGTGACAGCTTCCTTGAAAGTAGCTATCATGTTGAATGAACGGGTTAACACCAGCGTTATTCAGTTGGGGGGTACCATTCGTAAAAATTCCGTTTCGGCGATCGGCGACTATACATCGAGGTTTTTCGATGATATCACCTGTTCTAAAGTGTTTCTCGGCGTGGATGGCATTGATCCGGAATTTGGAATCAGCAATTCAAATATCGAAGAAGCCCAGTTGAATAAAAGAATGATTGATGCTTCCCTGAAAACAATCATACTGGCCGATTCGTCTAAATTCGGGAAAAAGGGGTTCGGAAGGATTTGTAGCTTGGACCGGGTCGATATTATTGTCACCGATTCGGATATTACCGATTCGATGGCAGAGATCATCGAAAACGCCGGGATCAAATTAGTCATTGCATAACCCTGCGCGCCAATTCCATTCAAGGCGCCGCAGGGAAACCTCACAGTTTAAAATATTCCTTCGCGCAGGTGTCCAGAGCGTTGTACCATTCTTCGCCGAACTTGCGGATCAGCGGTTCGCGCAGAAACTGATATACACGTATGCGTTTTTGCACGCCCAGAATCTCCGCCGTACGGCACACTTTCCATCTGTGGAGGTTTACAGCCATATAATCCTTATATTGCGTCACGCGCACGGGGTACAGATGACACGAAACAGGCTTCAGGAAATCCGTACGCCCTTCCTTGTAAGCTTTCTCTATTGCACATTTGCACGTCGTCCCGTCGGTATCGTAATATGTGAAAACACAGTTTTTTCCGTTAACGATAGATGTTACAATATCACTTCCGGCGTCAACGTATCCGACGCCCTGTTTGTTTATAACTCCTTTTGCTTCGGGCGAGAGGTCGTCCCATACGGCCGGCAGTATCTTTCGTAAAATATCGTACTCCTCTTTCTCGAGCGGCGCTCCCGCTTCGCCTTCGACACAGCACAAACCCCGGCATTGTGCAATGTCGCAGGTAAAGAACCGTTCGACAAGGTCGGCGCTTATATTCGTATTTTCGATTTGTATTATCATGAAAACGGCTTGGATTAAAGTGAGCCGGGGAATAGGTTAACCGATCAGGTTTCTTCCGGTCATTTCCTTTGGTTGTTCGAGTCCGAGTATGTGCAGCAGGGACGGTGCAACATCAGCCAGTATGCCGCCGGAAACGCTTGCCGGAGGGTTGGACGTGACGTATACGAACGGCACGGGATTCAGCGAGTGCGCTGTGTTCGGCGATCCGTCTTCGTTCAGGGCATGATCCGCGTTCCCGTGGTCGGCAATGATGATCACATCGTAACCGTTCGCCCGGGCAGCTTCGACCGTATCTTTCAGGCATGCATCAACGGCGATGACCGCTTTTTCGATCGCTTCGTATATGCCGGTGTGCCCGACCATGTCGCCGTTGGCGTAGTTGCATACGATGAAATCATATTTGCCCGTCCGGATTGCTTCCACGAGTTTGTCTTTCACCTCGTAGGCGCTCATTTCCGGTTTCAGGTCGTATGTGGCGACTTTCGGCGAGGGGACGAGTATCCGGTCTTCCCCATTGAACGGCGCTTCGCGGCCTCCGTTGAAGAAGAAAGTGACGTGTGCGTATTTTTCCGTTTCCGCAATATGAAGTTGTTTCAACGACTTGGACGCCAGGTATTCGCCCAGCGTATTATCGACATTTTCTTTGTCGAACAGGACATGAAGTCCTTTGAAGGTCGCGTCGTACGGGGTCATTGTGAAATATTGCAGGCCGGGAACCGTTTTCATGCCTGCTTCCGGCATGTCCTGTTGTGTCAGGACAATCGTAAGCTCTTTTGCACGGTCGTTGCGGAAATTGAAGAACACAACCACGTCTCCTTCTTTAATAACGGCGACCGGTTTACCGTTTTCTACGTGAACGATCGGTTTTATAAACTCGTCCGTTACGTTTTCCGCATACGATTCATCCATTGCCTTGAGCATATCCTCCGCCGGTTTGCCCGTGCCGTTAGCCAGCAGGTCGAAGGCTTCTTTCACACGTTCCCAGCGTTTGTCGCGGTCCATGGCATAATACCGCCCGACGATCGAAGCGATCTTGCCGCCCGTGCCCGCGAGGTGCTTTTCGAGTTGTTCGATAAATCCCCTTCCGCTTTTCGGGTCGGTATCGCGTCCGTCCATGAAGCAGTGCACGTATGATTTCGTGATACCGTACGTTTTAGATATTTCCGTCAGCTTGAACAAATGGTCCAGCGAACTGTGAACGCCTCCATCCGAGACGAGTCCGAGAAAATGAATCTGTTTGTCATTATTTTTCGCATATTCGTATGCACATTTTATTTCCGGATTTTCCAGGATAGAATTGTCGCGGCATGCCTTGTTGATTTTCACCAGATCCTGGTATACAACACGTCCGGCGCCGATGTTAAGGTGCCCCACCTCCGAATTACCCATCTGTCCGTCGGGCAAACCGACGTTTTCACCCGAAGCCTGAAGCTGCGAATTTGGATACGTATTCAGCAGATAATCCCAATAAGGGGTGGGCGTATTGTAGATGACATCATCTTTTTCCCTGTCGCCGAGACCCCAGCCGTCACAAATGATTAAAAGAGCTTTCCTGTTCATGATTTTGTATATTTTAATTGTTTAAATTTTTGAAATCGGTCGGCAAAGGTAATGAATTTAATGCGAAAAACATGTTGCAAAACATATTTTTTGAGGCAACCCCCAAATACGCCGTGCACAGGATCCGGACACATCACTGGTAAACAATGTCTTCATATAACTGCTTCATACGCTTGCGTAAATGCAATACGGCATAATGTTTGCGCGACAGCAGGGTATTAACCGGGGTGCCTGTGGTTTGGGAAATTTCCTTCACCGGAATATCCTCCAATTCCGTCAATTCAAAAATTTCACGCTGTTCGGACGGGAGTTCTGCAAGCGCGTTTTCCAATTCTTCCCAAACTAATGAACGCAGGTATTCCGTTTCGGGAGACGGTGAAGTTTCGTTGTTGAACAGGATTTCCGAGAAATCATTCATAATTCCGCTGGCGTTTTCATCGTTCTGATAAACCGGCATATCTTCTTCCCGTTTTTTTATGCTATGATTGATGATCGTGTTTCGCGCCACACGGTACAGCCATGCCGCGACATGTTCAATCGGGCTTATGGAAGCATTGACGGTTTTCGCCAACTGATAAAAAACGTCCTGTAGAATATCTTCCGCGTCTTCCCGGTTATCCACCCGTTTGCGAATAAAGGATTTGAGTTGCGGCTGATATTCTACAATCAGTTTTTCGAGATTGTCTTTATGTCCCTCCGTCACGTCAATTTTTCTTTCCGGATTCATCCGCGTTGAAAAAGTCGTGTCCGAAACCATGCCCGAAATGGCGGTTTTTGATAAATTCCTTGCGCTCTTCGGGCGTCATATTTAGCCATTTTTCACGAATGAGGTTTTTATGAAACTTACCTCCTCCTGCGAACATCCGGCCACCGCCAAAACTGCCGAACAAAATACGGCACAGTGCGAGCAATCCCAATGCCTGCCAAAAGTTAATGGCTGTGATTCCAAAAATCTGCGGAAGCAAAGCGTTCCACAATAACATGACTATGGCGCTAAATCCGGATACTGCCGCCAGTCCTAATAATAAATGCCAAACAATATGCAAACTTCTTTTCATGACTTTTAAATTTTAATGTTTATACTCCTACTTATACAGACAAATAAATGCTGAAAATATTTTAGAAAGTACGAAAGAATTTTGGTGGTGCTTAAAAAAGTATGCTGCTATAAAAAAATGACAATGAAGGAAAAAGTTGTATATTTGTTGAATGAAAATAAAGATAGAACTTCTTTGTTTGGGGCAAGAGAGAGTTAAAAACTGCCGGAAAATTGAGAAAAAAACTCCAGTCCTCCGGGGTCAGTTATGATCGTATTTGTACAGATAATTGGGTAAGCTTTATTATTGCTTTTTAGTCAGATAATCATATAATTGTAAAGAAACACACAGTGGG
>JAISYY010000159.1 GCA_031269635.1 Tannerella sp.
ATAATCGTTCTGTCAAAAAGGTATATACGTTTTAGATAAAATGTATATACATTATTTATAACCACCGGTCAGTGACCTGCGGAACAAGAACTCATTGGTGGCATAGAAAACCACCGGAAACGCTCCCGTGCAGGACAACGTAATAAAATCCGTAAAGTTTTTTCAGGACAAGTCAGTCTGTGTGCCCTGTGCAGAGACGTTTTTATGCGCTTGAAAATAGCGGCTTAAACAAAAAACCGCAATAAAGTAACGAAAAAAATGCGCTTTTCTCATTTTATTTTGCTACTTTTGCGGCTGAAATTATCATAAACAGCTATGAAAGCATTAGAAAAACTTATTGCAGACAAATTATTGCAGATTAAAGCGATTAAATTGCAACCGGCCAATCCGTTCACATGGGCATCCGGCTGGAAATCACCGATCTATTGTGACAATCGTAAAACGTTATCCTATCCCGCGATAAGAAACACTATCAAAATAGAACTTGCCCGTATTATTTGCGAAAAATATCCCGAAACGACCGCTATTGCAGGCGTTGCAACGGGAGCTATCGCCCAGGGCGCGTTAGTGGCGGACTTGTTGGGATTGCCGTTTGTTTACATACGTTCCGCGCCGAAAGACCACGGCCTGGAAAATCTGATTGAAGGAGAACTGAAGCCTGACGCAAAGGTCGTTATCATCGAAGATCTGGTATCAACGGGAGGCAGCAGCCTGAAAGCGGTTCGCGCCGTACGGAATTTCGGATGCGAAGTGGTCGGCATGGTTGCTATTTTCACGCATGGGTTCGCGGTGTCGGAAAAAAACTTCAAGGAAGCAAAAGTGCCGCTTACGACGCTCTCTAACTACAATGCCGTAATCGAAGCGGCCGTGCAGACGAATTATGTTAGTAAAGAAGATATCGCCATATTGCAGGAATGGCGTAAAGATCCCGAAAACTGGAACCCGGATAAATAACTTTTATATATGGTAGATTTTACAAGCGAAGTTAAGACGATACCGTATAACGATGACAAAATATTTGCCATGTTATCCGATATGTCTAACCTCGAACGCATCCGGGAACGTATTCCGCAGGATAAGATCAAAAATTTCACTTTCGACCGCGACACATGCAGTTTTACGGTCGAACCTGTCGGGTCGGTTACGTTCCAAATCCTGGACAGGGAACCGAATAAAACGATAAAATTCTCGACAACAAATTCCCCGATTCCCTTATTTTTGTGGATACAACTAAAACAGGTTGCCGAGAACGATACAAAAATGAAAATGACAGTCCGAGCCGAGCTTAGCCCGTTCCTCAAACCAATGGTATCCAAACCCTTGCAGGAAGCTGTTGATAAAATATCGGAAATCATGGCGCACCTGCCTTATGAATAAAAGGCGTTAATATATGGCACAGAAACTTTGGGAAAAGAACATACAGGTTGACGGGGATATCGAACGTTTCACCGTCGGGAAAGACCGGGAGATGGATCTTTATCTCGCAAAATATGATGCGCTCGGCTCAATGGCTCATATCACAATGCTTGAGGCGGTAGGATTACTCGGCAAAGACGACCTGAAACCGTTGCTGGAAGAATTGAAAAAGATATACCGGCAGGCGGATAAAGGCGATTTCATCATCGAAGAAGGCGTAGAGGATGTCCATTCGCAGGTTGAATTAATGCTAACGCGCACCCTGGGCGATACGGGAAAGAAAATACACAGCGGACGCTCGCGTAACGACCAGGTGCTGCTCGACCTGAAACTTTTTACCCGCGCCCGGATACAGGAATTAGTTTCTCTCCTGTCCGATTTATTTGAACTATTAATCGAACAAAGCAATCGTTATAAAGCCGTATTGCTCCCCGGATACACGCACCTGCAAATAGCCATGCCGTCGTCATTCGGACTGTGGTTCGGCGCCTATGCCGAAAGTCTTGCCGACGACCTCCTGCCATTACAGGCCGCATACAAAATATGCAACCGTAACCCGCTTGGCTCCGCCGCCGGTTACGGATCCTCGTTCCCGCTAAACCGCACCCTGACGACGGAGCTTCTCGGCTTCGATTCCATGAACTACAATGTGATTTACGCACAAATGGGACGCGGGAAGATGGAACGTACCGTAGCTTTTGCTATGGCAGGTGTAGCCGCGACATTATCGAAACTTGCGTTCGACGCCTGTCTGTTCAACAGCCAGAACTTCGGATTCATCAAGTTGCCCGACGCATATACCACAGGCTCAAGCATCATGCCTCACAAGAAAAACCCGGATGTGTTTGAACTTACTCGCGCAAAATGCAATAAAATCCAGGGATTACCCCAACAGATAACACTGATATGCAACAATCTGCCATCCGGTTATTTCCGTGACCTTCAGGTAATAAAAGAACTGTTCCTCCCATCGTTCGACGAACTGAAAGATTGCTTGCTGATGGTCACGCGAATGATGAGTGAAATCAAGGTAAACGAAAACATCCTCGACGACGACAAATACGCTCCGATATTCAGCGTCGAAGAAGTCAACCGCCTTGTCTGCGAAGGCATGCCTTTCCGCGACGCCTATAAAAAAGTCGGCCTCGACATCGAAAACGGCAATTTCACCCCCAACAAAAATATCACTCACACCCACGAAGGAAGTATCGGTAACCTGTGCAACGACGCAATCGTCGCATGGGAACAGGAAATCATCAGCGGCTTTAATTTCTCCAAAGCCAACGAAGCGGAACAACGTCTTTTAAAATAAACAAACGAAGCAATATACAGTCATATAATCCGTTATCACCATACCAAAAGAACTCGTATGAAACGTATATTACTTATTTGTTGTCTGTTAATATCTTATCTTTCATGTACGGATGAGTATAAAAACCCGATACCGTTACTCCCCGTTTATCTGTATCTGGATCTCACATTTGAAGACAAAGAACTCAAAGCAATCGGGTCATACAAGGAATATACCGATAAAAACATCAATCATGAATTGGGAGAAAGATGCGGATTCGGCGGCGTACTCGTTGTTCATACAATGCTGGATGAGTTCAAAGCCTTTGACCGCACATGCCCTTTTGAAGTGCAACCGAACATAACGGTTGAGGTTGACAGGGAAGTATTGTACGCCGTTTGCCCCAAATGCGGCTCAAAATATGATCTCGGTTTCGGCACCGGAGGTCTAAACAAAGGAGTAAGCAAACACGGACTGCGTCCGTACAACACAACGCTAAGCGGCAACAAACTTATCGTAAAAAACTAATGTCAGGCTGCCGTTATTGGGTCAATTTTTTCCCGGCTTCGTCCAGCGCCTTTTGTATGGACTTGAGTTCTGTTCTTATATTTTTGAGGTATGCCACGACTTTGGCGTGTTTCAGCGCACTTTCCCTGTTGTTTTTTAATCGCCTGCGCACGCCTTCCAGCGTGAGGCCGCAATCGCGTATGAGGTATTTTATTAAACGGACGTCGTCCATATCTTTTTCCGAATAGGAGCGAACGCCGCGTCCGTTGCGGTGCGGTGAAATTATATCCGGGAACTCCCCTTCCCAGTATCGCAACGTCGATTCGGCCTCCTCCAAAGCAGAGGCGACTTCCTTTATCGTATAACGTATCCGGGAAACAGTCTCACCGTCCATATTGTTAATCCAGTACCTGTCCGTGATTTTCGGCCAGTTGCAACATCCGGTCATATTCTTCGGGCGAGAGATCCTTAAAATAATAGTTTGCCGGATTTTCGTGATGTCCTTTGTATATAACTTCGTAATGCAGGTGCGGCGCTTTTGATTTACCGGTATTTCCTACCGTCGCAATAAACTCCCCGCGCAAAACTTTCTGTCCCACCTTTACTTTGTATTTGTCGATATGTCCGTACAGGGTTTTGTAATCATATCCGTGATCAATGATAACACAGTTGCCGTAACCCTGCTTCCAGGAAGCATGGATAACCGTCCCGTTGCCGGTGGCGTATATCTCCGTCCCTATACCGGCCGTAAAATCCATCCCCCTGTGAA
>JAISYY010000161.1 GCA_031269635.1 Tannerella sp.
AACAACTAAGCGTCACACGTACATCCCAAGACTCAGAAGAGTGACCATGATTAAACCATGTTAAATAAAGTCCCATATTAAGATATCGCGGAACATCTGTTGCACCATTAAAAGCTTCCGCATCAAAATATACGGTTTCACCTTGACCTTGTGTAGCATCTCCGCCCCAGTTTACTAACCTATAATTATTACCTAAAAATACCGAATTATATGTAACATAGCTGTTCAGGCTCCATCCTACCGCCTTATTCTCAAAAGGCGGTACGGGACTATTATTTTCAAACACATATGCAATATCCACATCAAGAGAAGATCTTTTACACCACTGTATATCCAACACAAAGAATTTAAATTCCGGTACATAAACAAATTCATTTTGAAGAATCTGTACCGTAACTTTATAATCCGGATCATTAAAATGACGAACCGTAACCGTTCCGGGGCGATCGGTATTCGTGCTGTTATGCAAAACCTTCGCTTTCAACTTGCGACTCATCTCGTCGTACTCCATCGACTGAATCCACTCGCCGGTAAAACTTTCCACAACAAACTTCCCTTCTCCTCCAAATGCAACAATATCGGGAATATAGACCGTTGTATCGGCGCCGACCGGATTTCCTATATAGAGTGGCTCCGGCACGGATAAAAACAGGTTTTCAACCCTTACGGACGTGGATTTCGGATTCTCGCCCTCCGTCGTTAACTTGACGGTGCTATTGCCGAATACCGTAAAATCGGTCTGCGATGTTTTTCTTGTCAAGGTAAATGTTTCTCCCACACCCCGGACAAACGTAGCTACGGCGCAATCGGCGGCTGCGTCAACAAACTTCCAGGGATGCGTACTCTCAATCGTAACCGATTGAGCAGGATGAACCGGGGAAAGGTAAACAACCTGCGGAGTAGCGGATATCACTCCGTAATCTACCTTCGTCATAACCTTATATACCTTTTTCGCTTCCAGCTGCCTGTTAACCGCTTTTGTCAATGTATATTCTTCCCCATCGACCGTATATTTTATAATGGCATTCTCCATATTTGCGGGATTAGCTACAAGATAGGCTTTCAGGCTGTCCGTAGAGTTATCCGGCATATATGCATCCGTAAGGTAAAGGACGATCGAATCACTCTTGTTTGTATCCGAAAAAACAGGAGTACTAGTACTGTTATTTTTAATATCTATGGTATAATCACCCGACAGCGTAGCCCCGTTATTCGCCTTCAACACGATCTTTGTCAGCGCCTTGCCCTGCACTTCAGGGAAATCGGACTTGAAACTTATTTCAAAAATACAGGTGGTATGCTTAAATTCCAAAGAGATAGCGCCACCGGGCACCTCCCCATTGGAACGGGCATACAGAAAGGCGTTCTTTCCGATATGCAAGCTGTTATTGCTTCCTTTCTGCGTCTGAACGGTTTGTATAACATGCTTCAGGCTTTCCGGCACTGTCCCGGCCTCTTTTCTCCACGGGTAATATACATAAAACTTATGTGTGGAGCTACCCCAGTTTAAATCCGAGTTGAAGATTCCGATCGGCTGTCCGGCGTACAGGGAATTGAGAATAGCTCTTTCATTTACCGCTGCCGGAGCCGTAGTAGTACAGAAAATCCCTATTTGATCTCCTTCCTGCCATAAAATTTTCAGGTCGGAACCTAATGATGTATAGGTAACAACATCCCCCACGCGAAACGCCGGATTTTTATACACCTCGGAAACCAAATCCTCTTTCTCCACGACCAAATCGGCGCAGGATACCAATGTATAAAAGATCATGGCAACAAAAAGACACATAGCAATAGAAATGCTATTCACACAACGTACATAACGTAATAAAATCTTTTTATTTCCCGTTCCCGTTTCCATAATCCAACATATTTTCTTATTTTCTTGTATTTTTGTTACAAATAAAAAGTATTTGATAATTCCGGCTACAAAATTATTTCATATTTTGGAAGGATTCGCTATACCTGTCTATACATAATAGTGGAATTGCGTTATTCAAAAATATACATTTGCAATACTGATCATTACAGGCATATACAACGGCGAAAAAATATTCTATACAATCCTATACAAATGCGGATGTATTTCTTCCTGCCGGCGCCTCCGGTTATTACAAATCAACAGCATAATGCTTGTTATAAATAACAGCTGATAAGTATATCCGGCCAAAATCTTTTAAATTTAAATTATTTGAAGCTGTTTTCGCATCATCGGTAATAAAACAGGTTGAAATTTGTATTTCATCAATTTTTTTATATTTTTGTGGCGCCAATAAAAACAATATGGTATAATGAACAAAAACATTTCCATGATAATAATCCTGTTTTCCTGTTTCTTTTTATATTCACAGGAAAACTCGACGATTGTTTACTTAAACAACGAGGGGATGACACTGGACTCTCTTGTTGCGATCGTGAATAATACCAACATGTCCTACCGGGAGAAAATGGATGTTTTTTACAAGTGCAATTACAAAAGAAGCCTGCAACAGGAGAAACAGGTATCGGTAATAAACCGGTTACTGTCGGAAAGCAAAAGAAGAAAGGACGTAAACGGGATTTTATACAACTATATCTACCTGGCGGATCTTTACAACGAATGGGATAACAACGAATTATCCAATACTTATATAGATTCGGCGGACATGTATGCCGAGTATGCAACCCTTCCCCTGGTCCTGGCGCAATACCATTACACAAAGGGTACACAGGCCATCAATGTGCCTTACGGGAAAAAAGAAGGTTACAAACAGTTTGAAAAAGCCATTGATTATTATGGACAGTTAAGCCGGGAAACGTATATCATAAGCTATTACATATATAATATAGCCGTTTATACGGCAAACCAGCCGGATACCATATTTGCAAAAAGACTCATCCGGAAAATAGAAAATATATTGCAAAAGGATGACCCGCCTTTTGTGGATTTCACGTTATGTACGATGAAATCAGACTTGTACAGTGCGTATTTTAATGCAACGCAGCAGGAGAACATGCTTGATTCCGCTATTTTTTACGAAAAGAAACGCATAAGCCTTTTCTATTCGGACGATAATCATTTACCCGGCAACCTGGATTATGACATCCTGCAATCGTTCCTCCTGATCGCCGAATACTGTTCCTTAAAAAAGAAACCCGACTGGGATTACATAAACAACTGCATCGAAAAAGCCAAATCTATCGGCTACACGGACGACGCATACATTATGAGCCGCATCAAATATACGGAAGCGATTTGCCTCTATGAACAAAAAAAATATGACGAGGCGGAAAAGCAAATTATTGAAGCGGAAAAATATTTATCGCAACAGATAGAAGAAGGAGGCGCCATGTATCCCCCGGAAACTTTTTATTCCGACGAGTCTGTTTATGCCGACCTTCACAGCCGGATTCTCTACTCAAAAGGTTATTATAAAGAAGCGCTCAAATATAACCGGATTAAAAACGACCTGAAAATAAAAATGCGCGACGTCGAAACGCGTGAACTTGAATATCTTTATAGCACGGAAAAAGAAGAACGCAAAATCGAACAGTTAAAAATTATAACGGCCAATCAGACGAAGACTACGCACATGCTGATAATTATCATGCTTTTGCTCGCTATAACAATCGCCCTGCTTGCCTTGTGGTTTTATGCCGTGAAAAAAAGCATGAGACGCCGCTCCGCATTGATAAAAGCAGAAAAAGAGGAAGCGGAACTCAATCTTAAAATCAAAGAAGAACAGGCAGTCAAGGCGCAACTGGAAAAATATGAAGTGCTGTCGGATTACCGCTTGAAGGAAATGGAGCTTGAGGGCAAAAACAAAGTCATGGAACAGTTATTGAATGATAAGGAAATCCTCGACAAACAGATAGATGCTTATATGCAAAAAATAAACGAATATGAATTTATAAACGATAAAAGGCAGGAATATATAAAAATGGAGGAACCGCTGGTTAAACACGTAAACGAAGACATCCGGAAACTCATTATCAAAAAACTTCCCGATATTCCCGACAAGAAAGACTATATCGAATCATTAAGCCTTATTGACGAACAATATATCTCCGTACTTAAAAACACTTACGACGGAAACCTTTCGATACCGTATATAAAATATTGCGTATGTTTTGCAATAGGCATGGAAATCGGGGAAGTTTCGGAGTGTTTTTCCATAGAACAGTCATCCGTACACATGGTAAGGTACCGGTTAAAGAAAAAATTCGGACTGGATAACAATGATGATCTGGATGTTTTCCTTCGTAACAAGATGAATAACACGATCTCATCTGCCCGGATCCTGAATGCGCTTTAATATTGTTTCAGTAAAAACGACGGGTTCAGCCGCATACAAACGCCTATGGAGAAATTCGTGTTACGGCCGAAGGCGGAAGGTGCAGAGAGTCCTGTCTCCGACGAATACATTTTCCCTGGCAGGTAATAATATGCTTCGGCCTTAATGCCGAAAGCAAAACCCGTTTTCATGGGATATATATAATCCGCCCCCAGGTAAATCATTTCCGGCTTTTCGTATAACATGTTTTCTTCCTTTGCCGATACCGACCCGTAGAAAGCGCTGCCGAACATGGATATAAAATCCTTACAGGACCAGTAAGACGTCCTGATATTAAAATCACGCAGTTGAAAAGCCAGTTTGGCATAATATCCAACTCCTTTTTCCGGCGCCGATGCCCGTCCTTTGGGAAAAATATAGCCTGCTCCGTCTATTTCCGCATTTATATATTTAAGGACATTCCGGTTAATATTCCATTTAAGTCCTGCACCGGCGGCGCCGTTCATCATCGTCTGCACAGTTTCGTTCGTTGCGTCAATCTCCCCTCCCTTGTGCTGCGCCAGGCCCTGTAACTGAAAATAAACATGCAACGGCGATTTTTCGCCGTTCGCCTTAAAACGCGCCGCCGTTCCCGCCACGAACGCCTCTTGATTTGTATCCAGGTTATATATATATGTAAGCCAGTCTATCCACATGTCAAAATCGAGCCATTTCGTATGATAAAGCAGTTGCAAGCCTGCTTCGGGATCGGAAGTCAGGTTCAGTTCGGGATTATATAACGGTTCTATCAAACGATGATTTGAACCGCCATAAATATCGCCTATAATAATATCGACCTGCTTTGAAAGAGCTACATGCGCCCTGAAATACGGCAACACATGCACATTATGCGCGTAATCCTGTCCATTCCATTTTGAAATGCCCTTATATGCAAATGACGGATACTTCGTAGTACCCCAAAACCAGATGGAATGGACGCCAGCTTCGAGTTTCAAGTCGGCAGAAGGGTAGTAAGAGGTTTTCAGTTGCAGCCAGAACCCCGGTAGCGTATAACCTTTCTGAACCGTTGAATTAAATTCATTGTTCTTAAAAAAAGAAAGATTATCCACTTCGAGAGACAAACGGCCTCTGCGAAGGGTATCTATCCGGTAGTCAGACCTGTATAAACAGTCTGTCAATTGCGCACAAACAAGTTGTCTGCCGGGAAAAAACAATACCGCCACAGACAAAAAACATGTATTACATATAAATTTTCTCACGTCAAATCTCAATATTCTACTGCCTTATATTATTATCGTAAAGTCACTAACAACACAAAAAGAAGTGCAAACATAAAAAAAATTTAGGTACGGTCATGTCTTATTGTCAGAAAATTATGTTTTAATAGTTGTAAAACATGTTTTAAAACATATTTTATAGATGCTCCATATCAAATAATAACATTAATTTTACGCTCAATTTTAAATAATATTTATGATGAATGAACAGACGCTTTCCGGCCTGCTTTTATCTGATTTTCAAAAGATTGTAGACGGAAAAGAGACAAAGATGTACGTACTTGCAAACAAATGCGGTTCCGAAGTAACCATTCTGAATTACGGAGCTAAAATCGTGTCTATCATGGTTCCCGATAAAAACGGGAAACTGATTGACGTCGTAACCGGTCATCAATCCATTGACGACTATCTGACCTCCGAAGAACCTTATTTCGGTGCAATATGCGGACGTTACGGGAATAGAATCGCCAACGGCTCTTTTACGCTGGACGGCGTTATTTATGACAAACTGGCTACCAATAACGGCCCCAACAGTCTGCATGGCGGTATCAAAGGCTTTAATGCCGTAGTGTGGGATATGAGACAGGTTGACGAACAAACGGTGGAACTTAAATATACGTCCCCGGATGGCGAAGAAGGATTCCCCGGCCGGCTGGATGTGACCGTCATCTATTATTTAACGGATGACAATTCGGTCATTATCGCATATCGTGCGGAAACGGACAAACCTACCGTACTGAACCTCACGAATCATTCCTATTTCAATCTTTCGGGCGCCGGAGATCCTTCTATAAGCGATCATTTACTGACAATTAATGCCGACGATTATCTTCCTGCGGATGAAACATCCATTCCATACGGCCCCAAAGAAAAGGTCGAAGGGACACCCATGGATTTCCGCCGGCCTTACGCCGTCGGCGAACGTATAAACGACGATTTCGAGCCGCTTAAATTCGGTAAAGGATATGATCATACCTATATATTAAATAAAGAAGAAGAAAACAAGCTGTCTTTCTGTGCACGTTGCGTATCTCCCAAAACAGGGATTGTCCTGAATACGTACACGACAGAACCCGGCGTGCAATTATATACCGGAAACTGGATGACCGGCAACCTGATCGGGAAACACGGACAGCGTTACCCCGAAAAATCGGCGCTGTGCCTGGAAACGCAACATTTCCCCGACAGCCCGAACAAACCGGAATATCCGTCAACCGTGCTTCGCCCGGGTGAAAAATTTGAGAGTTATACCGTATATGCATTTTCCGTAGAGTAGAAAAAAATCTATAATAATATCCATTTAAAAAATTAAATTCTATGACAAACAAGCAAGACAAAAACTATCTTCTTCCCATCATTATGATGATCCTGCTCTTTGGGATGATCTCATTTGTGACTAATTTGGCCGCACCGATGGGAATTGTACTGAAAAACCAGTTTGGCGTTTCCAATGCATTGGGAATGTTGGGTAATTTTATGAACTTCCTCGCCTATGCCGTGATGGGAATACCTTCCGGTATGTTACTGCAAAAGGTGGGCTACAAAAAAACGGCGCTGATTGCTATAGCAGTCGGGTTCGTCGGTGTGGGCATCCAATTCCTGTCGGGCGTGGCGGGAAGCTTTCCCATCTACCTGTCGGGCGCATTTGTCGCCGGTTTT
>JAISYY010000219.1 GCA_031269635.1 Tannerella sp.
GTCGTAACCGATGCAAATGCCGATTTTGCACAGGACAGGATGTCGCGTGCGGAACAGGTCGTAAGCATGACGATGAACGCCGAAGGAGCGAAATCCTGGGCGCGTCTTACGAAAGAGAACATAGGCAAGAGCGTAGCGATCGTTCTCGACAACCTGGTATATTCCGCTCCTACCGTACAGGCGGAAATCACGGGCGGACGTTCGCAGATTACCGGAAACTTCTCCGTTGAGGAAGCAAAGGACTTGGCGAACGTGCTGAAATCCGGTAAAATGGCGGCTTCGGTCAATATTGTACAGGAAGATATTGTTGGTCCGTCGCTCGGACAGGAAGCGATTAATGCGGGCATTATTTCATTCATTATAGCATTAATTGTATTAATGGTATATATGTGCCTGGTTTACGGATTCCTCCCGGGAATGATCGTTAACGGCGCTTTGGTGCTGAACATCTTCTTTACGCTGGGTATCCTTGCCTCGTTCAAGGCGGTACTTACCTTGCCGGGTATCGCCGGTATGGTGCTTACGCTTGGTATGGCGGTTGACGCGAACGTGTTGATTTACGAGCGAACCAAGGAGGAACTTCGATCGGGAAAACAGCTGGCCCGGTCGCTTGCCGACGGTTACAAAAACGCCTTCTCGGCCATCTTCGACGCCAACCTGACGACCATGATCGCCGGTATCGTGCTGTTCGTATTCGGTACCGGCCCGATCAAAGGATTTGCCTGGACATTGCTGATCGGTATTGCCGTTTCGTTCCTGACGGCGGTGTTCCTGACGCGCCTTGTTTACGAATGGTTAATCGCAAAAGACAAAATTAAGGATATGACTTTTACGACAACTATTTCCAGGAACTTTTTAGTCAATCCGAATTTTAATTTCCTCGGCAAACGAAAAACAGGATATTTCATTCCTTTGATTATTGTTCTTCTTGGCTGCGTATCCATGGTTACAATCGGCTTAAATTCCGGTATTGACTTTACGGGAGGACGTAATTATGTAATACGTTTCGACGAAGACATCCGTACGGATGAATTCCGCACTTCACTCGACGAGCAGTTGGAGGGCTCCGTCAGCGTCATAACGATTGGCGCCGCCAATCAGGTGCGTGTATCTACTAACTACAAAATTACAGATAACAACCCTGCCGTAGATGAGGAAATCAACACCAAATTGTACGAAGGAGCTAAGAATATCCTGCCTCCGGGAACTACGTTACAGCAATTTACGGAACAGTATATAAAAAGTTCACAGAAAGTAGGGCCGAGTATGGCGGATGATATAAAGAACAGCGCTGTTATGGCGGTTATCATTGCTATGTTCTGTATGGCATTATACATCCTGGCGCGTTTCCGCGACTGGGGATTCTCGATCGGCGTGTTTATATCGGTGCTCGTTACGACCCTGTGTATAATCGCATTCTATACCTTGTTCTGGAAGATACTCCCGTTCTCTATGGAGGTAGACCAGACGTTTATAGCTGCAATCCTGACGGTTATCGGTTATTCCATCAACGATACGGTGGTTGTTTTCGACCGTATCCGCGAGACTATACAGAATTATCCCAAACGCGACCGTTACCAGGTTATAAACGATGCGTTGAACTCGACCCTTTCGCGTACATTTAATACAACGCTCTCTACATTCGTAGTTGTATTATGTATCTTCCTGCTTGGCGGCGTTACGATACGCAGTTTCACGTTCGCAATCATGCTCGGCGTGCTTATCGGAACATATTCCACCCTGTTTATCGCCACTCCTATTGCATACGAAATACAGAGATACCGTATGAAAAAGAGAGGCGCCGCACTGGAGCCGGTAACTGCTAAAAGATAACGGAACAGCATCGCATACAAAAAAAATAGACGGTTTGTACAAGGCAAGCCGTCTATTTTTTTTTCAATTCTATATGGACAAAATAAGGTAACCGCTATAAAAAAGAAAAGGTTGTCTCACGACAACCACAATCTTCATTGTTAACCTTAAATCTAATACCATGAAAAACACGATGCAAAGATAATGCATTTATGTTGTCCAACATAATTTTCCGACAGAAAAATTCATCGTATTACGTTTATTTAACTTCTGGCGTCTGCGCCCCACATTAATTTTTCGCGTAAAGTTTGGTAAAAAGTCTGATTAAATCGCTTAACTACGCGTGTCGTAAATCCTGCCTTGCTGATTTTCAGCGATATACCAACAGGGAGGTCTTCAGAACGCCCATCCAGAGAGGCAAGGAAAGAATTTGTTCGACTTTCGACATTTAACGTAATTATACAGTCATCCGGTATCACAATCGGGCGGACATTCAGAGAATGTGGCGCAACCGGACTTAATATGAAGTTCCGGTTCCGGGGTAATAAGATCGGCCCGTTTACGCTCATGGAATAAGCCGTCGATCCGGTAGGCGTCGCAATAACCAGTCCGTCCGCCACGTAAGAAGTCAGGTAATCATCATCCAGATACGTATGGACGGTAATCATCGAAGACGTATCCCGTTTCAATATGGCGACCTCGTTAAGCGCATAATTGAAGCCGCCGAAAGCGCGTTCTTCCGTACACATCCGCAGCAGCGAACGTTCTTCCGTCTTGTAATCGCCCCGGAACAGTTCGTCCAATGTCTCATCAATCTGATCGCTTCCGACGTCCGCAAGAAAACCCAAACGTCCCGTATTAATACCCAATATGGGAATATCCTGTTTGTTCACTTCCAACGCCGTGCGCAAAAAAGTACCGTCGCCCCCTACGCTCAACGCAATATCAAAATCAAAGATTTCGCTTTCAATAATCTTTGAATTTTCAGGACGATAATCAAACTTTTCAATCATGAAGTCATAATATGCGCGCTGAATATGGATTTCAGCCCCCAAAACATTCAGTTTACCGAATAATCCTTTTACTACAGGCAGTTTATCGGCTTTACATTCGCTGCCAAATACCCCAACTCTCATCTTTATTAATATATTTTTGGACAATTATCTCTGTTATTTCATTAAATACTTGTACATTTGCACTTGACTTATCGCTGCAAAGTTATAAGAAAGAGTTATAATAACAGACTTTTAGTATGACAAAATTAAGCGTAAATATAAATAAAGTTGCAACCATACGTAATTCACGCGGCGGGAACATTCCCGACGTCGTAAGAATAGCGCAGGATTGCGAGCTGTTTGGAGCGCAGGGAATCACCGTTCACCCCCGTCCGGATGAACGTCATATCCGGTACGGCGACGTTTACGAAATAAAATCGCTGATTAAAACCGAACTAAATATCGAAGGATATCCAAGTCAACGGTTCGTTGAGCTTGTAACGGATGTCCGGCCGGCGCAGGTGACGCTCGTTCCCGACGCGCCGGACGCCCTTACGTCAAACCGGGGATGGGATGTGGCAGCAAACCTGGATAAACTGACCGGACTTATCGAACTTTTCCGCTCAAAGGGAATACGCACTTCGATTTTCGTAGAGACGAATCCGGAAAATATAACCTGTGCGGCAAAAACCGGAACAGACCGCATCGAACTTTATACCGGCCCTTATGCCGAAAATTATGCCAAAGACAGGGAAGCAGCGATCGCCCCGTTCGTCGAAGCGGCGAAATTAGCCGGGGAACTCGGACTTGGACTTAACGCCGGACATGACCTGAGCCTCCTGAACCTGGCCTGGTTCATATCGCAAATACCCTCTACGGATGAAGTATCCATCGGGCACGCACTCATTAGCGACGCCCTTTATTACGGACTGGAAAAAACGATTTCAATGTATAATAACTGTCTTAATCAAACATAGGAATAACTAATTAATAAATATAAAAAATGAACGTTCTATTATTATTATTACAACAAACAGGAGTACAGCTGCCGGGAACAGCAAACACCCCGCCGGTACTGACGGAAACAATTACAGACACGCTGCCTACGGAAGCGCAGATAAACATTCTCGATCTCGCCGTGAAAGGCGGATGGATTATGGTCGTTTTGCTTATTTTATCCTTCATCGCCATTTTCATCTTTATACAGCGGTTCATCATCCTGCGCCGCGCAAATAAAAGCGACGAAGGCTTTATGAACAGGATAAGGGATTACATCCACGACGGAAAGATTGATTCGGCAATCAACCTGTGCCGCAAAACGAAAAACCCGTCCGCACGCATGATTGAAAAAGGAATATCACGCCTCGGAAGACCCATGAATGACGTCCTCGTAGCCATCGAAAACGTAGGCAATATCGAAGTCGCCAAGTTGGAAAAAGGCTTCCCTGTCATCGCCACCATAGCGGCAGGCGCCCCGATGATCGGATTCCTTGGTACGGTGACCGGTATGGTCCGTGCCTTTTTCGATATGGCGAATGCCGGGACAAATGTCGATGTCACATTGTTGTCAGGCGGTATATACGAAGCGCTTGTCACCACGGTCGGAGGCCTTGTTGTCGGAATCATAGCGCTATTCGGATACAATTACCTGGTTTCGCAAGTGGATAACGTCGTTAACAACATGGAATCCCGCACGATGGAATTTATGGACTTATTGAACGAACCGGCTAATTAATCGACACGTATGGCACTGAAACGCAAAACAAAAATAAACCCTAATTTCAGCATGGCATCCATGACGGACGTCATCTTCCTGCTGCTTATCTTTTTCATGGTTACCTCTACGGTCGTGGTGCCTAACGCCATTAAACTTACTTTACCGCAGTCGCAAAAGCAAACGGCGGCCAAACCGCTGTCCCGCTTGACGATCGATAAAAATTTGAATTATTACGTGGCATTCGGTAATCAACGTGAAAAAAAGGTATCGTTAAACGACATCGCTCCCTTCCTGCAGGAACGTTACAACCAGGAACCGGAGATGTTTGTACTTCTGTATGCCGACGAAACAGTGCCTTACGGTGAAATTGTCAAGGTACTGAATATCGCTAATGAAAATAAATTCAAGATGGCTCTTGCCACCCGCCCGCAAAGAAACAGATAAAAATGAAATTCAATAAAGACGACATTTCCGCATTGATAACGACCATCCTTGTTCACCTGGCGATCCTCCTCCTGCTGTACTTCAGTGTCCTGCGGACGATCATCCCAAGTGAAGACAGCGGTATTCTTGTGACCTTTGGAAATGTGTTCGCCGCCGTCGGTACCTTTGAACCTCAATACACGGCGAGCGTCCCCGTTCCACAGAGGGAAGCGCCTCCGCAAGTCACGGCAAGCGTCCCACCGAGGGAAACATCTCCGAAAGTTCAATCCAAACCCGCCGCACCGAAAGCCGAAGAGTTAATCACTCAGGACAAAGAGGAGACTGTTTCCGTACCGGACAGTAAGAATAAGAAGGAAGAGAACCGGGTTGCCGACGAAAAAGCCAGGAGAGAAAGGGAAGAAGCGGAACGCCGGCGCCAAGAGGAAAACGACAGGAAGCGCCGGGAGGAAGAAGAAAGAAAGCGTCAGGAAGAGCTCCGGAAACAGCAGGAAGCAATAAGCAGCCGTGTATCGAATGCGTTTGGTCAAGCATCCTCGCAGCAAAGCCGGCAGAAAGATACGGGAGATGCGCCGGCAGGCGCAGGTAACCAAGGCAGTCCCTTCGGCAATTCGGATACAGGCGCAAAACAGGGTACGGGAGGTTTCGGAACGTTCAACCTCGACGGACGTTACATCGGACAGGGCGGATTGCCGCGTCCGACGGACAGGGGACAGGAAGAAGGTAAAATCGTAATCAACATAACGGTCGATCCGAACGGAAACGTCATCCTCGCCGAAATAGGAAAAGGTACGAACATCGACAATGCCCTGATGCGCAACAGCGCCCTGGAAGCCGCCAAACGCGCCAAATTTAATAAGATAAAAGGAACAAACAACCAAAACGGAACGATCACTTATATCTATAAACTGACATAACATTCACTTTAAACATTAAATCGTATGAAACATTCCTGTATGATAGAAATTGCCGTTCAAGTCCGCAACTCGACCCGGCAAGAACCGCCCCATTTCAACAACATATTCTTAATTTATAATTCTTAATTTATTCAAGATGAAAGCATTAGTATTCCTTGCCACAGGCTTCGAAGAACTGGAAGCTGTCGGAACAATTGACATCCTGCGACGCGGAGATATTGAAACGGTAACCGCATCCGTAACCGGCGATAAAACCGTTACAGGCGCTCACGGCATACCGGTAATCGCCGACGAACTTTTTGAAGACGTAGACTACACCCTTTTTGACGCATTAGTACTCCCCGGAGGAGGCCCGGGAAGCGAAATGCTGAACAAGCATGAAGGCGTGCGCAAAGCATTCGTCAACTCTTACGAAAACAACAAACTTATAGCTGCGATATGCGCCTCTCCAAGAGTATTCGGCAGCCTGGGACTGCT
>JAISYY010000269.1 GCA_031269635.1 Tannerella sp.
TAAGGCGGCAGGACTTCGCGCTTCGCTGGGAGAGATTTCAGATGCCTGCGAAGAAGTGGCAGGACGTTATAAAGCAATAATCAGAACCATATCAGGAGTGTATTCATCAGAAACAAAAAGCGACGGCGACTTCAAGAAAGCCGTTGAACTGGCCGAAGAATTTGCCCGCAAGGAAGGCCGCCAGCCGCGTATCATGATCGCCAAAATGGGACAGGACGGCCACGACCGCGGCGCCAAAGTAGTAGCAACGGGATATGCCGATTGCGGATTCGATGTTGACATGGGTCCCCTGTTCCAGACGCCCGAAGAAGCCGCCCGCCAAGCCGTTGAAAACGATGTCCACATATTAGGCGTCTCTTCCCTTGCCGCAGGTCACAAAACACTTGTGCCGCAGGTAATCGAAGAACTGAAAAGGTTGGGACGTCCCGATATCCTGGTGATAGCAGGCGGCGTTATTCCCGCACAGGATTACGACTTCCTCTACAAAGCAGGCGTAGCAGCCATCTACGGCCCCGGTACATCCGTAGCCAAAGCCGCCTGCCAGATGCTCGAAATGTTGTTGGCGGAATAAATCCGATCTACGATATAGCGTCGAGAGGCTGTGTCGAAAGTCCTTCGGAATGTCATTACGAACCCGCAGGGTGAAGCAATCCGGATCGTCATTTTTGTTTGTTTAAAATCTTGCAATGATGGCAGCATGGAATTAATTAACGATAGTTTATTATACGGTTAATTTATTTGTTCAATTATGATGAAGGAAATGTTGTTAGTCGGTTTGGGAGGAGGCGCCGGGAGTATCCTGCGGTATCTCGGCGCCGTTTATGCAGGTAAGATGTTCCATACAGATTTTCCGGCGGGGACTTTTTTTGTGAATGTGCTTGGGTGTTTTATTATAGGATTGTTGACGGGCCTTATCGAACATCAGCACTTGCTGAGTGTAAATCACCGGCTTTTGTTTATCACCGGCTTTTGTGGAGGCTTTACAACATTTTCCGCTTTCTCGGCCGAAAGTTTGCGGCTGTTCGAGTCCGGCAATTCATTAGTGGGAATGTTGTATATTGCCGTTAGCGTATTAGTGGGGGTACTGGCTGTCTGGCTGGGAATTTGGTTGTTAAAATAGCCGTATTTTTCTCCCGTCCCGGCTGTTCATGTTAGTTAGTTGTTAACAGATTATACGATGCATCAACTTTTCAACGACATATACAGGCAATATTATCGAAAGTCGGTTTTATTTGTCAAATCATACGTCAGGGATGAAATGGCGGCTGAAGACATTGTATCGGAATCAATGCTAAACCTTTGGAACGTGCTCAAGAGAGAGACCGTGGTCAATCCGCAGGCCCTGCTGCTCTCCATTCTGCGAAACGCTGCATTAAACTTTCTGAAACGTCAGACTGTTGAGCAGGAAGTCATGGAAAATATAGCCCTGTGGATGACCAACGACCTGCACCACCGCATAAACACGCTCGAAGCCTGCGAACCTGAAGAAATCTATGCGACCGAAATAACCCAAATCGTAGAGAGAACGCTGTCGTCTCTCTCCCCGCAAACGCGCCGTGTCTTCGAAATGAGGCGCTACGATACCCTGTCGGTTAAAAAAATAGCCGAAATACTCTCCATGCCCCCGAAAACTATCGAATACCACCTCACGAAAGCGCTTAAAGCGCTACGGATAGCCCTGAGAGACTATATTACTGTTTTTTTCTGATTAATGGAAAAGTTCTGCTTGTTGGAACTGGTTTTGATTTTTTTTCAAAATTATCCCAACTCAATTTAGGGATTTTGGCCGTCCGATTGTCTATTATAGTATGGACAGAGAATTACTACAACGATATGTGGAAGGAAACGTCACGCCGGAGGAGGTCAAATTAGTGACTGACTGGTTGGACGCAAGTGAAGATAATGTGCGTGAATACGTGTCATTGCATAAGATTTATGATAATATCCTGTGGAATGAGACAGGACGGCAACAGCCGGTTTTGCAACGCAAGAAATCCTTAGCATATATAATTGCCTTCGAATGTGCACGGATTGCAGCCATTTTCATAGCCGTATTCCTGGTCGTTCGCTATATGGACAGGGCGTCGGAAAAGACGCCTCCGGCTGTGTATCATACCCTTTTTGTCCCCGCCGGACAACGCGCCGAACTGACGCTTTCCGACGGGACCGGCGTATGGTTAAACGCGCAGAGCCGCCTGGTTTATCCCGCTGTGTTTGAAAAGGGAAAACGCGAAGTCATCCTCGACGGCGAAGGCTATTTTGAAGTTGCACACGATGAAACCCAGCCTTTTACGGTAAAAACGAAAATAATGGACATTCTGGTACTTGGCACCGAATTTAATGTCATTGCTTATGACGCCCGTTCCCAGACCGAAGTAGCCCTGCTGAAAGGAAATGTCGCCCTGAAACCCGTGGGAACGGATCGGATTCGCCGGATGAATCCCGGCGAATGTGTCCGGTGGAATGACGGCGTCTTTTCCGCTTCCGCTATCGGCAATTACGATTATTTCAAGTGGAAGGAAGGACTGCTTTGTTTCGACAATGCGGCAGTCGGCACTATTTTGGAAAAGCTCGAACTTTATTTCGACGTGAACATTAACGTGAAAAAACAAAAACTCCTGGACTACCACTACACCGGCAAATTTCGCGTCAAGGACGGCGTCGAACAAGTGCTGAAAGTATTGCAACTCGAACATAAATTTACCTATACGAGAGATTCCGAACGAAATGCAATAACCATTAAATGAAAAATGCCTATGGAAAACGATAGATGAAAAACAGCAACAAAAAACGGACGGAGTATGCGTCAACATTCTCCCGCCGAAAAAAACGTCAGTCTATCAGACCGACAACAAGAATTTTCTAATCAGTACGTATTATTTGAAGAATGTATAAATCTATGAAAAAAGAACATAGCGGGTTAACTTATACCCCATTATTATTGGAAATTAAACATTTATTTGGAGTTATGAAATTAAGTTTCATTTTATTGATAGCATGCGTTTCTCTTACATTCGCTACGGAAGCAACTTCGCAGACTGCCCGCGTTAACATCCGTGTGAATAACCAGCCGGCCAGGACGATTATGAACCAGATCGAAAACCAGACTGATTATCTGTTCGTCTATAACCATGAAAATGTCGATGTGTCGCGCAGAGTTTCGCTAAAGGCATCAAACGTTCCTGTTGCACAAGTGTTGGCGCAGGTATTCGGGCAGACGGACATAATCTACGCAATGGAAGGGAACAATATCCTCCTGATGAAACGCAACGAGCCGTTCGAACGGCAGCAGGACGCCCGGCAGATCACCGGGAGTGTAGTCGACGAGACCGGCGAAGCGGTTATCGGGGCAAACGTTATTGAGAAAGGTACTGCAAACGGAACGGTGACGGATATCGACGGGAAATTCTCCCTGACCGTCCGTAACAGCGTCGTATTGCAAATATCCTATGTCGGGTATGTCACACAGGAGATAACAGTCAGCGAACAGACAACGACTGTTAACGTCATACTGAACGAATATGTCAGTATGATGGATGAGATCGTCGTTACGGCGCTTGGTTTGCAGCGAGAGAAAAAAGCGCTGGGTTATGCCGTGCAGGACATTAAGGGCGATGCTATCGCGCAAAGCAGGGAACAGGACGTGGTCAACGCCTTGAACGGACGCGTCTCCGGCGTGCATATCACGCATGGCGGCGGCGGTCTTGACGGCGGCGGGTCGCGCATTGTGATTCGCGGGGAAAATTCCATGTCGGGCAACAATACGCCCCTGTTCGTTATCGACGGCGTACCGGGTAATGCCGGCGACGTGGCGGCTGACGACATCGAAAGCATTTCCGTATTGAAGGGGCCGGCAGCTTCGGCTTTGTACGGTTCGCGTGCACTGGCCGGCGTGGTGCTGATTACTACCAAATCAGGCAAGCAGGATACGGGATTGCACGTAGAAGTCAATTCTAATGCCATGTGGCAAAATCCGCTGGTCTTGCCGGAATACCAGTCCGACTACGGGCAGGGGCAAGGCGGCAAGTACGAATTTAACAATTCACAGGCTTGGGGTGCGAATCTCAACGGAACCGGATATGACAATATCATCCGGGATTTCTATGATACGGGGTATATCCTGACCAACAACGCTTCTGTCTCTAAAACTACCGACAGGAACAATCTCCGGCTGTCATATACGAACATCACCCAGAAAGGAATCATACCCAACACCGACTTGACGAACAACCGTTTCGACCTGTTCACCTCTTGGGAACTGTTCCATAATTTCAAGGTAAATGCGAACGTGAAATTCATCCGTAAAAATTCAGGTAACGACCAGGATCCCAATCCGTACCAGTGGCCGGCCAGTGTGAATCTGAACGACTTGAAAGACTATTGGGAGACGCCGGGGGAGAAACAAAAAATCTTCCGTTACGAGAATGACAATCCCTATTTCGCATTGTACGAAAACCTGCATCCGTGGGAAAACGAACGCTGGTTTACGAACGTGTCGGCAGAATACGACTTCCTGAAATACTTCTCGGCAATGGCGCGTATGAGCTACATTTCCGAATCCGGCCAGGACGAATGGTTCGTACATCCCGCTTCGGAAGGTTTTGACAACAGTCATTCCCGGAAGGACGGCGGCTACTCCACCCGGATGAAGCGGGGCAAGGAGATGAACGCCGACTTCCTGCTTTCATACGAAAACCGGTTTGCGGGCGACAACCTGTTCCTGAAGGCCTCCTTCGGTGGCAATCATGCCTACACATCGTGGAACAACGAAATATACGGGAAGACCTACCAGTTGCTCTCCGGCGTACCGATATATACGCTCGGCAACTATCAGACTTACCCCCGTGTGACCAGCAACTACGGCCCGGACAAGATTATCAACTCACTGTATGCTTTCGTAAACCTGGGATACAGGAACATGCTGTACATGGACATTACCGGCCGCAACGACTGGTCGTCGACACTGCCGAAAAGTAACAATTCCTACTTCTATCCGTCGGTATCGCTGAGCGGGATTCTGACGGAAATGTTCGACCTGCCTGAGGCTATCTCTTTCTGGAAAGTGCGTACCAGCTATGCCAGCGTCGGTAATGACACCTATCCCGGACAATTACAGCCTGACTTCTATTTCACCGAAGGTACGGGCGGTATTGCAGGCATCTCGGAAGGCGGTATCAAACGCGAATACAACCTGAAACCGGAACTGGCTTCCTCCTTTGAAGCCGGCACCGACCTCCGCCTGTTCAACAGCCGGCTGGAACTGGACGTAAATTATTACAACACCATTACCCGCAACCAGATATGGAACGTGCGCGTATCCAACATTTCGGGATACAGCTATGCCATGAAAAATGCCGGCAAGGTGAGCAGTCACGGGCTGGAAGTCAGTCTGAGCGGCGACCCCGTCAGGACGAAGGATTTCAACTGGCGTACGGGTTTCAACTGGTCGTTCGACCGTTCGTATATTGATGAACTTGATCCTGCCAATCCGGACCTGATCTTTACCGTTAAGATCGCCGAAGGGATGTACACCCACGACAAACTGGGCGAACGTCGCGGAGCGCTCTATTCCCGGTATGCCAAGAAGTTTGTTTACGATCCCGCCGTTCATTCGCCTGACCTGGCGGCTTACGACGGCGCCATTCTGCACGACCAGGCCAAGAAGGTTCAGCGTTCCGAAGACTTGGCCGTACTGGGCAATTACAATCCGGACTGGATCGGATCGTGGCATAACACGTTCCAGTGGAAAGGCTTAACCCTCACGACGCTTTTTACGTGCAATTACGGCAATGACTTTTTTGCCAGCTTCGAAAAGGCATACTATCGTTACGGATATGCTCCCCAGACAGGTATTGACCGCAACAATGGAGGCGTCCTGCCGGTAAACGAATTGTGGGATGACCCGGACAGGGGTATTCATCCCTTCGGCCCCGGCGACGAAATCGAACCTGAAACTTATTATAAGGAACATATCGGCGACGGTGAAAACAACGACTACTGGATATGCGACGGCTCTTTCGTCAAACTCAAGGAGGCGACGCTGACCTATTCCTTGCCGAAAAATTGGCTCGATCGCTCCTTTATCAAAGGTCTCTCCGTCTCCCTGATTGGCCGCGACCTGGCCGTATGGAGTAAAGTGAAATGGGTTGATCCGGAAATCTACGGTTACGACGACGAAAACAAGGGCATCAAAGTACCCGGTGCATCCAAGACCGGAGGTATTCCGAGCGCCCGCAACATCGGCTTTTCCGTTAAACTTCAATTTTAATCATGTTGAATCCTCAAAAACAAATTTATTATGTACAGGATCTGTTTTATTATTAGTATATGTATGAGTGTCCTGGTTGCAGGATGCGACACGTGGTCGGACGATTTTAACGACAACAAAAACATTCCGAAGGTGCTTTCCAACGATCCTTCATCATTCATGGGCGCCGTGCTGAACGGTCCGTTCCGCGACAATTCCGAATGGGTAGCCCTCCAGAGCGTGCAGCCGGTCGTGGGTACAATCGGGCGGACACGTTCCCTGAGTCAGGGCGGACGCCACCGCGCATGGCACGACTTCGACGGCAAGGTGTGGCCGGTATGCTATCCCACGCTCCCCAACGTGAAGAACGTGCGCAATGCGGCCATTGCTTCCGGGCAATCGCAGTACGTCGCCGTAGCCGACATCTGGGAATCGTGGATCATGTTTACCATGACTACTTTTTATGGTGATATTCCTTATTTCGCAGCCGTCGAGGATACGCTGGTCTTTACCGTAGATTACGACAGGCAGGCGGAAATCTATCCGGCTATCCTGGAGAAGCTCCGGAACGCAAGCGAACTGATTGCCGCTAATCCGGCCGACGTCGATGCCAATTCGGATTACCTCTATGCCGGCGACATCCGCAAGTGGCAGAAATTTGCCAATACACTTCGCGTGCGGATGTGCATGCACATGTACAATGCCGCTCCCGACCAGGCGAAAAGTATCCTGAACGAGATATTGGCCGACCCGCAGCGTTATCCGGTCTTTGAATCGAACGGCGACAACTGCGCGATGCACTACGACGGTAGCAGCGACGACCGCAGTTCGGAATTTTACCGCAGCCCGTCGACCTGGTCGGAAAACTGCCTGATAAGTAACGTGCTGGTCGAGCGGCTGGTCTCGCTGAAAGACCCGCGTCTGCCGCTCTATGCCTACCCGGTGAGGAAGGTACATACGGAAGATAATTACATCAAGCCGGGCAATCCCGGCCCGGTGAAATACTTGGGTCATATCTACGGCCTCACGGTCAGCGATGCGGACGCCACGGCCTGGAACGGCGGACTTGAATACAGTTCGGCGGTAGGCCCCTGGTTCCGTCACCTGGACGCCGAGGGTAACCGGACGGAAGAAACCAAAAAGACGCCGCTTTTCTTAGTTACTTATCCCGAACTGTTATTCCTGCTGGCCGAAGCTGCCCAGCGCGGCATCATCGCCGGCGATGCGAAGGCGTATTACGAAACCGGCGTGAAAGCGGCCTTTGAGCAGTACGGCGCAACGTTTTCCGGCGAAGGATATGCCGGTGCGTATGCCGGCCAGGGGTTAAGTTCGGATATCGAGTATTTGCAACAGCCGCAAGTGAGCTGGGACGGTGGGCGCGACAGGTTGACGCTGATCGCCGAGCAGAAGTGGATTGCACTTTTCAACGTGCCTTTTGAAAATTATTTCGACCACCGCCGCACGATGCTCCCCAAGTTGAGCTGTTCCGCTTTGGCGGCAACCTATAACGACGGTAGCGGCACCAAATTCCCTGCCCGCGCCGATTATCCCGCCTCCGAAGAACAGAGCAACGCCGAAGGCTGGGCGAAGGCGCGCGCCACAGGTTTTGACATCCCCATCACCGGCGATAACAACCGTACGCTGGCCAGGATGTGGCTGATCAGCAACCCGGCCTGCCCCGACCTCCAGATGCCCGTCTTCCGGGAACCTCTGCGGGCGCAGGGCGAACATCCCGGCGGTGAAAACTTCAACGCCTGGTATCAGGCGCACCGGCAGGAGTTATATTGGTGGGAATACGAGTGATTTCAAGTTTCCACGAGAGGAGGGTGCCCGGAAAAGTGAAAAAGCTTTCCGGGCATTCTCTTTTTTTTTGATATGACAGGGATCGGGCGGAGCGGAATCCGCGCCTTCAGGGATGTTATGATTCCCGGCCGTCGTCCGGCGGGGTGTCATGCGCTCCTTTCCGGAAGACTGACGGCGACATGCCGAACTGGGTCTTGAAGCATTTGCTGAAGTAGAAGGGGTCGTTGATGCCGACGCGGTAGGATACTTCGGATACGGTGAACTCGTCGGTTTGCAGCAGTTCGGCTGCTTTTTTCATTCGTATGATGCGGATGTATTCGTTCGGGGAATAGCCGGTTATGCCTTTGACTTTTTTGTAGAATATCGTCCGGCCTACTTTCATTTGCTGTGCGAAGTCGTCCACCGAGAAGCCGGTGTTCGACATGTTTTTTTCGAGTATGGCGTGCAGTTTTTCCGTAAACCGTTTGTCCCGGTCGTTTGTACAGAGGGAGGCATGGAGGATTCCCGGTTCCGACGAATATTTTTTCCGCAGCGTTTCCCGCTGTTCCATCAGCGTGAAGATGCGTGCGAGCAGGAGTTTTATGCTGAAGGGTTTGGAGATGTAGGCGTCGGCGCCGTTTTCAAAGCCTTCGATCATGTTTTCCTGCGTGCTCAGGGCCGTCAGCAGGATTACGGGGATGTGGCTTGTCGTGAAATCGGATTTCAGGCGGCGTGTGACTTCAAAGCCGTTCATGTTAGGCATCCGCACGTCGCACAGGATGAGGTCGTATTCTTCGTTTCCGGTTTTGTCGAGGCCCTGTTTGCCGTCTTCCGCCGTATCGGTTTCAAAATATACGCCGAGTTCGTCGTGGAGGAATTGCCGCACATCGCTGTCGTCCTCGATGATGAGTATGCGGTACGGGTTGAGGGGTTTTTTAAAGGAATCATTCCTTGCGGGCATTTCCGGGAAATCCTTGTGAATGGCGTTCGATACCTCCTGCATCAGGATGTTGTTCGGCACGAGGAAGTCGTTTTCCCGGTATTTGGACTTATCGAGGGGAAGCGTGACGGTGAAGACGGAGCCGCCCCCCTCGTTTTCGTTGAAGAAGATATGTCCCTGGTGCACGTTTACCAGTTCGTGCGTCAGGTGAAGCCCGATGCCGGAACTTTCCGAAGCGAAACTGCTTTGCATAAAACGCTTGAACAGTTCGCCCTGTTTTTCTTTCGGGATGCCCACGCCGTTGTCGGCAATCTGTATGTGCAGGCATTTGCCGGCGGGGTCGGTGATTACGGTGAGCGTTATTTTGCCGCCGGAAGGCGTATATTTAAATGCGTTGGAGAGCAGGTTGTAGGCAATTTTATCTACCTTTTCCTTGTCGATGTACGTCTTGCAACTGTTCGACGGCGATATGAAACGGAAGTCCATGTTTTTGGACTGTGCAATGTCCCTGAAACTGTAAAAGATTTCTTTCAGGAAGGCGATAACGTCCGTTTCTTCGAGGGAGAGTGCGAGTTTGCCGTTCTGCATTTTCCGGAACTCAAGCAACTGGTTGATGAGCCGCAGCAGCCGTTTGGTACTTTTATCCATGATGAGCAGCGGCGACAGCAGTTCTTTAGGCAGGAGGCCGGCGTTCTGTTCCATTTTCTCAAGTCCCCCCTTGATGAGCGTGAGCGGGGTGCGGAACTCGTGCGATATGTTGGTGAAGAATACGAGTTTGTAGTTCGTCAGTTGCTCTTCGAGTTTTATCCGGTGGTTGAGCCGGGCGAAGTTGCGGGTGATGCGGTAGGCTGCGTACAGGATACCGGTGATCAGGAAGGCATACAGCAGGTAGGCGTAGGCGGTTTTCCAGGAAGGAGGCCTTATCGTTATCCGCATGACAGCCTGGCGCGAATCCCAGACGCCGGCGCTGTTGCTTGCCTTTACGCGGAGCGTGTATTTTCCCGGCGGGATGTTTTTGTAGGAGGCGCGGTTTTCGGTGGCGGCGGCGCTCCACGTACGGTCGTAGTTTTCGAGGATGCAGGAATATTTCGTCATGCCGGACTCTGCGAAGTTGAACGTAGAGAAGTCGATGGAGAACGTGTTTTGCGTGTGGTTCAGCACGATTCCGTCCGAATGGGAGATGGAGCGGGACATGGGCGCCTTGCGGTCGCTTGCGGTCGTTTCGATGCCGTTGACGGTGAGGCTGGTGAAAACGATGGGCGAAGAATAGGCGTTTTTTTTCAGCGTCGAGGGGTCGATGACGACCAGCCCGTGGTTGGAGCCGAAGATCAGTTCGCCGTAGTCGTTCATGCAGGCGCTGTTTTCGCAGTAAGCGTTGCCCAGGCCGTAGATGGAGAAGGAATAGTTTTCAAACGTGTTGTCCCGCGTCAGCAGGCGCGAGATGCCGTATTCCGTCGTTATCCAGATGTTGTTGAAGCGGTCCTCGGCGAGCGACTGGATGGTATTGTTGACGAGGCCGTTTTCCGTCGTGAAACTTTGGAAGGAAAGCGATTCGTAATTACCTTCCGGCTTGCAGACGCTAAGTCCCGAACTTGCGGCCCCGATCCATATATTACCCCTGCTGTCGCACAGCAGGGCGCGAATCTCGTTGTTCTTCAGTTGCCCTCCCTGGTAGTTGTAATGGTAGTATTTTGCCGGGTCGCCGATGAGGGAATCGGGGTTGAAGACGAAAAGCCCGTCGTCGCAGCCGCACCACATCATGCCGTTCTTGTCTTCGCTTATGACGCGCATTTGCCGCACGGAATAGTTGTAGTTGAGGAAATGGCGGAAGGAGAAGTTGCCGTCCGCATCCTCGACGGCGAGGTCGAGGCCGCCTCCGAAGGTAGCGATCCACATGCGTCCCCTGGAATCCCGGTGCATGTGGAAGATGTTGTTGTCGGCCAGCGAAGCGGGGTCGGCGGCGTCGTTGCGGTACCAGGCGTTGCCGATGCAGAGGCCGTTCCCGCGGCTGCCGAGCCATGTCCGTCCTTTCGTGTCCCTGATGATTTCATAGATGCTCGACGGGTAGGACTGTTTCCGCAGCACCTGCGTCATCTGCCCGTCGTATTCGTAAACTTGCCCTTTGCGCGTGCCGACGAGGATATTCCCGTTCTCCGCCTTGCGTATCAGCCGTATCGTGTTGGAGCGGTCCATCCTCCGGCGGTCTTCCGGGTAGATGCGCCTTACGTCTTCGTTCATGACCGTGAGCATGGATATTCCCGCATGGTCGGTTCCGACCCAGATGGCGCCCGAACGGTCTTCAATGACGTTGTGGAGGAAATCGGCGCCGATGGGGCTGCTGCCGTCGACGGACGAGGTGAAGTGGCGCATTTGCCCGGACGCGGCATGGTAGGCGAACAGTCCGTTGCCGTAGGTCGATATCCAGATGATGTTGCGCGAATCGTGTACGATGCTGTAACGTTCGTAGTCAACGTATCCGATTTTGTCGCCGGGGATGAGGGTGAAGACCTTCGATGTGTTTTCTTCCCGGTTTATGTACCACAGTTTCCCGCTGTGGTTATAGATCCATTCGTTGCCTTTGTTGTCGGTGATGACGGTGCCGGACCTGGGGTCTTCCGGCAGGAGGCGGTTGCCGCGTACGGTTTTCCCGTCGCGGATGTTATGCGTGAAGACGCCTCCGGCTGTCAGGATGATGAGTTCGTCGCCGAGAAGAAAGGCGCCCGTCGGCGTATGCTGTCCGGCGGAGGGCAGGAAGGCGGCGCTTTCTTCCGTTTTCGACGGGACGTCGTACGTTATGATTTCGCCGTTGCGGGTGATGAAGAATATTTTCCGTTCGCTGTCGCTTACGGCAAAACGGAAGTCCCGTTGGCGGTCGACCGTCCGGCTTCCTTCCTCCGAGATGACGGCGAGACCCTGCTGCGTTCCTATCCAGACCGTGTTCCCGGGACTTTCGTGGACGAAGGATACGCGGTTGTCGGGCAGGTTGCGGGTATCTTTGGAATAGACCGTGGAGGAGAACCGGCCGTCGCCGTAACGTACGTGCCGTGCGCCGTTGCCGTTGTTGTGGTACAGCCACACGCCGGCGCTGTCCGTTATGAGGAGGCCGGTGTAGCGCTGGTGCAGATCGCCGCTGCCGGTATAGTCGATGAAGCAGTCGTGCTTGAGGTCGTAGCAGCTATAACATTCCCGCGTGGTCGAAATCCAGATAAAACCGTTCCCGTCTTCCCGGACGATACCCGTGCGCTGGTCGGCAAGCGATATGTGCCGGTCGGGGCCGGGACGCAGGGTCATGAACGAACTGCCGTCGTAGCGGCACAGGCCGTCCAGCGTGGAGATCCATATAAAGCCTTTGCTGTCCTGGTAGAAGTGGCGCACGGTATTGTTTGCAAGTCCGTTGTCGGTGCGTATCTGCGTCGAACGTATTTCTATTTCCGCATGGCATACGACCGACAGCAGGAGATGTATCAAAAGGATATATGTTTTCATAATTCTTATCATGGCGAAAACGCAGTTCAATGATGCAAATATACGTCTTTTTTGCAATTTATCCCGGATATTTGCATACAATTAAAAACATGCTTACTTTTGACAAAATAAAAACAGGCAGATATGTACGGGAAATTAGCAACAGAAGAAAAAAGTTTCGTCCGTTTCGACTGGGCGATGAAGCGGCTGCTTTGCAGCAAGGCCGATTACGTAGTACCGGAAGGCTTCCTTACGGTGCTGCTGGGCGAGAACGTGAAGATCGTCGGCATCGGCGAAAGAGAAGACCATGGGACAAAAGCCGACGAAATGGACATCCTGGCCGAAAACGACGCGAAAGAACCTTTTATTATCGAAATACAACACTGTCATCTGGCAGATTATTTTCACCAGACGTATTTCGGCGTATCGAAACCTGTAACCGGGCGTATAAAAATAGGGCAAGACTATACGTATGTCCGGAAGGTATATCACATCGACATCGTATATTTCAAGCTGGACCGGGGCGAGGATTACGTCTATCACGGCGGCGTGCCGTACCGCGGCATCCACCACGGCGATGAACTGCAATTGACGCCGGGACAGCGGGCGTTTTTTACCAGGCAGACGTCCCCCGGACTGTCTGCCGAATACTATATCCTGAAGGTAAAGGATTTCGACGGTTATGCAAAGGACCGCTTAGACGAGTGGATCTATTACCTCAAGAACGACGCAATCCCGGAGAGTTTTACGGCTCCGGGTCTGCGTGAAGCGCGTGAACGGTTGCCGGTCGATAATCTGTCCCGCTCCGAGTGGGCGGCTTACGAAGCGCAACTCATGCAATATTCACACGAATACAGTATCCTTCAGACAGCCATGGACGAAGGCCTTACGCAAGGCCGGGCGGAAGGCCATGCAAAAGGTCTTACAGAAAGCCTTGCAAAGGGTCTTGCAGAAGGCTATGCGAAGGGCCTTGCGGAAGACGAAGAAGAACAGAAGAAACTGCAGGAAGCGATGGAAATAAAAGCGAAAGCGCTTGCACAAAAGGACAGCATAATAGCAAATGCAGTCAAAAACCTTACCGCACAGGGCATGTCGCCTCAGCAGATCGCACAAATTCTGCAGTCGGACGTCGAAGAGGTCAGGAAAAATATTTAATAAGATTTTTTTTACGCAAAGCGGTAATTCCAACGCCGGAGGTTATGATGGTGATAACCTCTCGCTATCTTTATCTTCTATATATAAT
>JAISYY010000315.1 GCA_031269635.1 Tannerella sp.
CAGACATACTGTTAATAATATTTTCTTCGTTTTCATATATGATTCTATTTTAATTGTTTAACTTTAAATTTTCATTCAGTAATTCATTTGTTTTTTCTATACTTTTCCTTGTTTTTTCCAACGGGAGAAATCCTTTATTCAAATTAACGGAAATTACTGTAAGTATTTTTTCCGCAGCGACGGCTGCTTCCCGTGGATCGGTATAAGTGTCCGTTATCATGTCATTGCCGGGATATAACCGATCGTGAAAGAAAAATATTCCGGCAAGGAGTAATATTGCAGCGGCAATACTTCCTGCGCTGACGAATAAACGCTTAGTTATGGAATGTTTTTTTGAATCACGGTTTTCCGTTATATATCTGTCGATTTTACTTTCCAATCTTTCCGAGATATCTGTTGATATATCAATTTCGGGCGAGTCATACAAAGCGAAAAATAAAGCGCTGTCGATATTCCATTTTTCAGGCGTACTTTCTGCACGGAAGAATTTTCGCAATACGGTTTCTTCTTCCCGGCTGGTGTTGCCGTTGTAAAAAGTTACAAGCAATTTTTCTATCAATTTTTCGTCGGCCATATCTCAATATTTTAATTTTGTTCTTAATGTATTCCTCGCACGCGAAAGCAAAACTCTCACGTTTGCCGGACTTTCTCCCGTTATTTTTTCTATTTCTTCTAACGAACACTCGCCGAAACTTCTGAGATGCAGAACCTGCCGTTGCTTTTCCGGCAAACTGTTCATAAGATATTTTATTTGTTTTACGGTTTCTCTGTTTATCATTGTCTCTTCAACTGTTTCCGTTTCGTCTTTAAAACTAAACTCGTAACCGGTTATGTCATCGTTATGTGATGCTTTCGGCGAGCGCAGAAAATCCAGGCACAGGTGTTTGATAAGTGTGACGCAATATGCTTCCGGTTTATGAATCCCGGCGAGTTTCTCACGATCGTCCCAAAGTTTGCAATAAGCGTCCTGAACAATATCTTCGGCATCTTCCACATTTTTAATGATAGCGCAGGCTATCCGGTACAGTTTGGGATGCAATGAAAAATACTGTTGTTTGAAACTTTCGGCAGTCATCATTTATTTTTTTCAATAACATCCTTCACGTCATCCCGTTTTATTTTACCTTTGATTCGTACCATGGCAGGACTGTTTCCACCTGTTACCACTACAATTTCGTTAATAAAATCCTCTTTTATCTTTAACAGAATCTTCGTATATTTTCCGTTTTCGTTTGTAGAAATAATGTTTTCGTAAGTACTGTCTTTAAGTTTTTTAATCGCTTTGTTGAAATCTTCTTTCAATTCCTTGTTACATTCGTCGAATGAAAAAACTTCAACGCCCGAAACGCCTTTAGTATCCGCAAAAACGCAAATTATTGACATTGAAAATTTCAGGTGTACCGTATTTTTTTCCTTTGAAAAATCTTTAAACAACCGTTCGACCGTATATTTTCCGTTCACTTCGGTTTCCGCTGTTTTTTCCATGCAAAAACCATTTTTACAAATGATTGCAAATAATGCAATGATAATAATTTTTCTCATGATCGTCTGTTTTAATCGTTTGTTTATAAAAATTGTTTACTGAAGCGCTTTCATGAGTAAGACGAAAAGAATATATCTTTTGTTACAAAAATTTTTCAAATCATTTTTTTAAGGCGTTCGGTAAGCAATTTAACCCCTTCCGACGCGCCTTTCTTAATAAATTCCATGTTTTTCCCATAAGTGTTCACTTCTTTCGGGTCAATAAGAAATACAGGTTGCCCGTTTCTTGCATAATTTAATAACCCGGCAGCAGGATATACATTCAATGAAGTGCCTATAATGACGAATATGTTCGATGATTCTACATATTGAACGGCTTCCTCTATCTTGGGAACCGCTTCCCCGAACCATACGATGAACGGGCGGAGTTGTCCTCCGTTCGGCGCTTTGTCCCCGATATGAAGGTCAGGATTTTCGGGTGAGATGGGATATGATTTATTCGTATCTTTAACCGAACATGATTTCATAAGTTCACCGTGCAGATGTATTACGTGCGTACTTCCCGCCCTTTCGTGCAAGTTATCTACGTTCTGCGTTATGATGCATACTTTAAAATATTTTTCCAACCCGGCTATTCCTTTGTGTCCTTCATTCGGTTGTGCATTAAGCAGTTCCCGGCGTCTGTGATTGTAAAAGTCGAGTACTAACTGCGGATTGGCTTTAAAACCTTCCGGCGTGGCGACATCTTCGATGCGATAATTGTTCCATAGTCCGTTTGAATCGCGGAATGTTGCTATTCCGCTTTCTGCGCTCATGCCTGCTCCTGTGAGTATTACTAAATTTTTCATGTCCGTATATTTTGTTTTTAATGTTGCGAAAGTATGAATTTTCGGGCAAAAAATATCTTTTCTGAAAAAAAAAAATGGAAAAGTATTACTTTATAAATAAAAAGATTACCTTTGCACCCTGATTATAAAGGTAGACAAATTGATATGAACAAAATAAGTTATGCTTTAGGACTGAGTATAGGAAATAATTTTATTACTTCAGGCATAAAGAATCTGGATTTTGATATTTTTTTGAAAGGCGTTAATGATGTTTTTTCCGGCAAAAAGCCTGAAGTTTCTTATGACGAAGCAAAACAAATTATCAATGATTATTTCTCAAAACTTCAAAATGAACAAATGGAGTTAAATAAAGAAGCAGGAGAGGAATTTTTACGGATAAATAAGGGAAAATCAGGTGTTGTTACTTTGCCGAGCGGGTTGCAGTATGAAATATTAAGGAAAGGCGCCGGCGCCAAACCGAAAGCTACCGATAAAGTGAAATGTCATTATCACGGTACGTTAGTAAACGGCACTGTGTTTGACAGTTCCGTACAGCGTGGCGAACCTGCTGTTTTTGGCGTATCACAGGTTATTCAGGGTTGGGTTGAAGCGTTGCAACTTATGGAAACGGGTTCCCGCTGGAGATTGTTCGTTCCTTCCGAACTTGCTTACGGCAAACGCGGAGCAGGCGATCTGATAGGCCCAAACAGTACGTTGATTTTTGAAGTTGAATTATTGGATATTGTTTAACATAATTATAAAATTTATAAAATGAAAAAATTTAGTTTTTTAGCCATAACGGCTGTGGTGATGACGGGAATTGCTTTTTCATCCTGCGATTCCAAAAAATCCGTAAGTTTAAAATCCGGTTTGGATAGCGTTAGCTATATCATAGGTGCGAGTTACGGTAATGGTTTGAAAGAAAATATTAAAACTTTTCCCGGTAGTCCCGGTAATGTGGATGCTTTGGTTGCCGGTTTTGTAAATGCGGCGGAAGGCGATACGATTCATTTGGGTATGGACATGCAGGCGGCGCAAGCTTATGTGCAGGAGTATTTTCAGAATGCTCAGACTCGTTTGGCAGAAGAAACAAAAGCGGAAGGTGATAAGTTTTTGGAGGAAAATAAAACCAAGAGCGGAGTGATTACGACGCTGAGCGGTCTCCAATATAAAGTTATCACCGAAGGCACCGGCATCAAACCTGCTGCGGAAGATACCGTAAAAGTGCATTATACGGGTAAACTGCTGGACGGTACCAAGTTTGACAGTTCGGTCGATCGCGGCGAACCGGCTACATTCCCTTTGAATGGCGTTATCCGCGGATGGTCTGAAGGCGTTCAACTGATGCCTGTCGGTTCCAAGTATATTTTCTGGGTTCCTGCGGATTTGGCGTATGGCACGCAATCTCCAAGCCAGCTTATCAAACCGAACAGCACGCTCGAATTTGAAGTTGAATTGCTTGAGGTAACGAAAGCGAAATAATTTGTACTGTTTATATGAAAAGAACCGGATATCCGAAGATATCCGGTCTTTTTTTATATTAAATGTTTTAATAATAACAGGATGATAGAAACAAAAGGCATTACCAAAAGTTTTGCTTCTTTACAGGTATTAAAAGGGATTGATTTATCTATTAAAGAAAAGGAAATTGTGGCTATTGTCGGTCCCAGCGGGGCGGGTAAGACTACTTTGCTGCAGATTGTGGGTACACTTGACCGTCCGGATTCCGGTAAACTTTCATTCATGGGTTTGGAACCTTCCGATTTATCCGGAAAGGACTGTACGGACGTATTTCCGCAGCGTGAATCGTTTTGTATTGAGCCGTTTAAGTTATCTGAAAAAGCCTGTGCCGCATTTCGTAATAAACATATCGGTTTTGTTTTTCAGTTTCATCAGTTATTACCTGAATTTACGGCGCTTGAAAACGTCATGATTCCTGCCCTGATAGCTCATCGCAATTATAATGAAGCGGAGAAAAAGGCGATGGATTTGCTTGTTTTTTTGCGTTTGAAAGACAGGATAAAGCATAAACCGTCGGAACTTTCCGGCGGCGAAAAACAGCGCGTTGCCGTAGCAAGAGCCTTGATAAATAATCCTTCCGTTATTCTTGCCGATGAACCTTCGGGTAGCCTTGATTCAAAAAATAAGGAGGAACTTCATTCTCTTTTTTTTGATTTGAGAAATGAAATGGGGCAGACGTTTGTGATTGTAACCCATGATGAACAGCTGGCTAAACTGGCAGACAGGATTATTTATATGAAAGACGGGATGGTGCGGTCTTCTTGTTGATTTGCTTTGAAATGACATAATTTATACTTATTTTTGTTGCGTTGTTTTGATAATTGACTGTTTTTGGTATGTCCTGGCATGATTTTTTTTACTTTTCAAAAGGTGAACGGCGGGCTTTGATTTTATTGCTTTGCCTTATTATGGTAGCAGGTATTTTATTGATAAAGAACGATAAACCTGTTCAGATGAAAGACGCTGTTACCGTTACGGCGGGAGATGCGTCTGTTGATAATGCGCAAAAACAAAATCCCGCACATCCGTCTTCTGATTCTTTAAAGCGGTCAGGCGCTTATGAAAGCGAGCGTTCGTCCGTATCTCCGGGTAATTTGCAATCCGAAAAAAAATCCGCATCCACAGAAACGGCCGCCGTTGCAGAAAATAAAAAAGAAACGGTTCCGGAGCGGGTAAAACGTATTACTTCCTATTCCCGGCCTTCCTATCCCCGTATCGAAAAGTTTGAAAAAGGCGTCGTTGTGGAACTTAACACGGCTGATACGGTAATATTGAAAAAAGTTCCGGGTATCGGCAGCAGTTATGCCCGTCGTATCGTCGGTTATCGTAATCTTTTGGGCGGTTATTATTCGGTCATGCAGTTGAGCGAAGTTTACGGCATGGATGAAGATCGTTATAATGCCCTTGCACCCTGGTTTACGGCTGATCCTTCGCTTATATCCAAACTTCAGGTTAATGAATTATCTCAGGATTCTTTGCGGCGGCATCCTTATATAAGTTATAGCCAGGCAAAAATTTTGACACAATTACGACGGCAAAAAGGAAAACTTACGGGTTGGGAGAATCTGCAATTACTCAATGAATTTACGGAGAACGATAAGCTACGATTACAATATTATTTATCCTTTGAATAAAAATCTGTCGAAAACTTATCTTGCCTGTAAACGAATAATTTACTACCTTTGCATGATAATTGAACTCATATCCGTTAAAAAAATATAATGGCAAAAGAAATGGATACACCTTTAATGAAACAATATTTCGATGTAAAATCGAAGCATCCTGACGCTATATTGTTATTCCGTGTAGGTGATTTTTATGAAATGTACGGAGATGATGCGGTAACAGGCGCGGGAATTTTGGGTATCGTACAGACCAAGCGTTCCAGCACTTCTTCTACGGCTGTGGCTATGGCCGGTTTTCCCTATCATGCGCTTGATAACTATCTCCCTAAATTAGTTCGTGCAGGCAAAAGAGTTGCGATCTGCGATCAGCTCGAAGACCCCAAAATGGCTAAAAAACTTGTTAAAAGAGGAGTTACCGAACTGGTGACGCCGGGTATTTCGATTGACGATAATATATTGAATCATAAGGAGAACAATTTCCTTGCTGCCGTACATATCGGAAAGACTGTTTGTGGAATAGCGTTTCTTGATATTTCCACCGGTGAATTTCTTACGGCGGAAGGACTACCGGCTTATATTGATAAATTGCTTAGTAATTTTGCTCCGAAAGAGATTCTTGTTGAACGCAATCAGCGTGCGCAGTTTGAAGAAATGTTTGATACACGTTCCCTTTTGTATTCGCTTGATGACTGGATTTTCATCGAAGATACGGCGCGTGCGCGTTTGCTTAAACAGTTTGAAACGAAGACGTTAAAAGGTTTTGGCGTAAACAGTTTGCAATACGGAATCATCGCCGCAGGTGCAATCCTCTATTATCTTGACATAACGCAACATACGAATATTGCGCATATTACTTCGCTTTTGCACATCGAGGAAGATACGTATGTGCGGCTGGATAAATTTACGGTACATAACCTGGAATTGCTTCGTGCAATGAATCCCGGAGGCGTTTCCCTGCTGGATGTTATTGATAAAACGATTTCTCCTATGGGAGGAAGGTTGCTTAAACGCTGGATTGTTTTTCCGTTGAAAAAATTAAAAACAATCAAGGAACGTCAACAGGTTGTCACCTTCTTCTTGAATAATTCCGATAAAGCCGATTCACTGGGAATATTGCTGTCCATGATTGGCGATATGGAGCGTATTATTTCAAAAGTATCGGTTGGACGTGTTACGCCTCGCGAGATCGTTCAGTTGAAGATTGCGTTGAAAACGATCGTTCCGATAAAAAAAATGTGTAAGGAAAGCGGGAACGGTTCATTGATAAGTTTTTCGACAAAATTAAATCCGTGTGTTGATATTTGCAACCGCATTGAAAAGTCAATAACTCAAAATCCTCCGGCTTTGGTTAGTAAAGGCGGCGTGATTGCTTCCGGCGTAAGCGAGGAACTTGACGAATTGCGGCAATTGACTCATTCGGGAAAAGATTATTTACTGAAGTTGCAGCAGCGTGAAATTGAACGTACCGGTATTTCGAGTCTTAAAATTGCATTTAATAACATTTTCGGTTACTATATCGAAGTTCGTAATACATATAAAGACAAAGTGCCGGCTGATTGGATACGCAAACAGACGCTTGTTAGTGCGGAACGCTATATTACGGAAGAATTGAAGGAATATGAAGAAAAAATACTTGGCGCCGAGGAGAAAATCCTTTCTTTGGAACAACGCCTGTATAACGAACTGATACTTGCCGTTTCCGAATATATAGAGTCGATACAAAATAATGCGAACAAGATCGCCTATATTGACTGTTTGCTCTCTTTTGCCCGTTGTGCAAAAGCGAATCATTATGTATGTCCGGTTGTTAATGATTCCGAAGCGGTTGACATCAAGGCCGGGCGGCATCCGGTGATAGAAAAACAACTGCCGGCGGATTCTCCCTATATCGCAAATGATGTGTACCTTGATCAGAAAAAGCAGCAGATCGTAATTATTACAGGCCCTAATATGGCCGGTAAGTCCGCACTGTTGCGCCAGACGGCTTTAATCATATTGATGGCGCAAATCGGCAGTTTTGTGCCTGCCGATAGCGCTTCGATAGGTTATGTCGATAAAATCTTTACGCGCGTTGGCGCTTCGGATAATATTTCGCTCGGCGAATCGACCTTTATGGTTGAGATGACGGAAGCGGCGGAGATACTCAATAACCTTTCTTCCCGGAGCCTTATTTTGTTTGACGAACTTGGGCGCGGTACAAGCACGTATGACGGCATTTCTATTGCGTGGGCTATCGTTGAGTTTATACACGAACACCCGGTTAATCATGCAAAAACGCTTTTTGCTACCCATTATCATGAGCTGAATGAAATGACACATTCTTTTAAGCGTATAAAAAATTATAACATTTCCGTAAAGGAAATTGACAATAAAGTCATTTTTATGCGCAAGCTTGTTCCCGGCGGGAGTGAGCACAGTTTCGGAATACATGTGGCTAAAATGGCGGGAATGCCGAAAAGCATTGTTAAACGTGCCGATGAAATTTTGAAGCAACTTGAAACGGATAGCCGTCAGCAGGAGTTGAAACATAAACCGATGAAAAAACTTGCTTCGGCGGCCGAAGGCTATCAGTTGAGTTTTTTCCAGCTGGATGATCCTGTTTTAAGTCAGGTTCGCGACGAAATTGTAAATATTGATATAAATAACCTGACTCCCATGCAGGCGCTTAGCAAACTTAATGATATTAAGAAGATTATTACCGGAAGGTAAAATCTGTTTTCGCTAAAAGCCCGGGACTTATCGTGTGAATGTGCGTATGGTTTTAAATTATATTTGGATTGGTTTTATTTTAATTGCTTTTGCAGTCGCTTTGTGCAGACTGTTTTTTGCAAGCGATACGGAAGTTTTCAATCAGATTATTTCTTCTACTTTTGATTCTGCGAAAATGGGCTTTGAGGTTTCATTGGGTCTTACCGGTATCCTGTCCCTTTGGCTTGGTCTGATGAAGATTGCTGAAAAATCAGGTTTGATAAACTCGTTCGCCCGTTTTGCGTCTCCGGTTTTCGGCAAACTTTTCCCCGGTATTCCTAAAGATCATCCGGCCGCAGGCACGATCTTTATGAATTTTTCGGCAAATATGCTGGGACTTGACAATGCCGCTACCCCTATCGGGCTAAAAGCGATGCAACAGCTTCAGGATATTAATAATACGAAGGATACGGCGACTAACGCGATGATTATGTTTTTAAATATCAACGCATCCGGTCTGACGATCATTCCCATTACGATCATGATGTATCGCGCCCAGTTCGGAGCGGCGAATCCTTCCGACGTTTTTCTCCCGATTTTGTTGGCTACGTTCTTTTCAACGTTAGTTGCTATTATTGCCGTTTGCCTTGTTCAGAAAATAAATTTATTTCAGAAAAGTTTAATTTTCTTTTTCGGCTTTCTGTTTCTTTTCATCGGAAGTCTTATGTGGTTATTTTATGTACTTCCTCCCGAAAAAGTTTCTCTTTATTCGTCTTTGATTGCAAATTTACTTCTTTTCTCAATTATTTGCGGATTTTTACTCGTCGGAATCCGTAAAAAACTCAACATTTACGACACATTCATTTTAGGGGCAAAAGAAGGCTTTCTGACGGCAGTAAAAATAATTCCATACTTGGTTGCCATACTCGTTGCGATCGGCGTTTTTAGAGCCTCTGGCGCGTTGGATTTTTTGATTGACGGAATACGCTGGCTTGTAGTATATTGTGGATTGGACGCATCCTTTGTTGAAGCTTTACCTACCATTTTTATGAAACCGTTAAGCGGAAGCGGTGCGAGAGGCATGATGCTTGATGCAATGAAAACGTATGGCGCCGATTCTTTTGTCGGTCGTTTGTCTTGCGTTGCTCAAGGTTCGACGGATACGATTTTTTATGTCGTAGCCGTTTATTACGGTTGTATCGGTATCCGCAATACACGTCATACGATTCCCTGTGCGCTGATTGCCGATCTGGGAGGCGCGATTGCCGCTATTATTATTTCATATATTTTCTTTCCCGTAACATGAATTTACCCATTATATGATTATATATACTTCGGATGATATTAAAATGCCTTGCTTCCCGAAAAGAAAAATCTCTCTTTGGATTAAACGTATTGCCGAAAAACAGGCAAAAAGGGTAGGGGAGGTTTCTTATATTTTTTGCTCGGACCGTAAAATTTTGGAAATTAACAAGTCATATTTGAATCATGATTATTATACGGATATAATTACGTTTGATTATACCGCTGATACGCTTATTTCCGGCGACATATTTATAAGTGTGGATACGGTTCGTTCCAATGCCGTAAACTATGGCGTCGTTTTTGAAAATGAGCTTTTCCGTGTCATTATTCACGGTATTCTGCATTTGTGCGGTATAGACGATAAAGCGCCCGGTGCGCGTGTTGTTATGGAGAAATATGAAGATGAAGCGTTGCAAATCTTGAAAGAGATAGGCATTGTTTTACAGTAGTCCGGTTGCTTCGGTCTTCGCCCTTATATGGAAAATCAGACTATTGAGACAACTTCATTTCCGACCGCCGTCCACATCCCATCGACATTGTCAAAACCTTCCCGACAGCCGTTCGCATCCCGTCGACATTGTCATAACTTTCCCGACAGCCGTCCGCGTCTCATCGACATTGTCAAAACCTTCCCGACAGCCGTCCGCATCTCATCGACATTGTCATAACTTCGACGAGGGCACATCATTGCGACCCGAAGGGTGAAGTACGCTGTTAGGATACAAATTCACTGTTTTCCGGCGCCGGCTTGATTTTTATTTGCATGAATCTTTCCGCTGCTTGATTACTTCGAGCAAAATATCGGCGCGGTCTGATCCGATATTGTCAAGTTTCCAATCAAGCAGGGTGTTCATTAACGAAACATCATTAATTGTCCACGCCCAAACGTAAAAGCCTTTTTCGTGCAAAAG
>JAISYY010000350.1 GCA_031269635.1 Tannerella sp.
GAAACGGACAACGGTACAATACAGCGGAGGCATAGATTATCCGGAACCTTTCCAACTGAACTACACCGGCCTGACGCCCAAAACGCCCTATTATTATTGTGCCTTTGCTACCAATAGCAACGGCACGGCCTACGGCGAAGTAAAACAGTTTACCACGCTGGACGATCAGGGCATCACGGAAGAAATCAACAAAATCATTCCAAAAGAAATACAGGAAGAAATGATGGAATTGGGTTTGCCCATTTACGGCGGCGGCAGTCCACCTACCCTTTCCGGAACGTATAAGATTTCGCCAAACATTCTGAAGAAGAGTAATTTTCAAGACGGACATTCGGTTGGACACAAATTTTATGATCTGTATATCACTTTTTCAGAGCAAAACAATGCCGATCTGACAATAAAGGTCATAACAGAACAATATGGGATTATCGGACAGGGATCCGGCGCCTATATTGTAGGCGAAGGAGATAAATTCACCGTTTTTGTAGAATTGATAAATTATGAAAATGGTAAATTCCATAGTACGACAGTAGAAATCTATTCCGGAACCATGACATCTTCGGGAATTAAAAACCTCCACTACGCCCTGGTCATGATTGATGACAACGGGGATCCGAACGACAATCTGATTGAAATCGGAAATGGCCGACTGTTCTATGATTCCGACGGATCTTCAGAAAAAGTCGGTTCGACCACAAAGTCAGCGAGCAGCAATGCAGGACTTTTCCCGTTGAATATCAGCAGCAAAAAACAGTAAGAAAAAAACAATTATCTATTTATAAATTTAATAAACAAAAGTGACAATGAAAAGAAATGTATTATTAACAGGAATGTTTGTACTGTCGACCCTGACGGCGACAGCGCAGTTTGGCAGTATCAAACCGGAAAAAGGCGCTGTCCTGCTGGAAACCGGAATCGCTCCGTTTTCGGAGGAGGGCAGTATTCAACTTCAGGAAGGGCAAATCAAAGGCGTGTACATGCTGTCCGACAATATCGGCGTGCGTGCAGGCCTCGGATTCAACACTGCATCTTACTCGAACGACAACGGACTGAAGGACGACGAATGGGAGAAGGAAAAAATAAGTGGAACACAGATTAGCTTTACGCCGGGTCTGGTTCGTTTTTTTTCCGGTACGGAAAATCTGTCCCCCTACATCGGTGCGGAGTTGATTCTGGCTACAGAATCCAACAGGACGACGCTGGAAGCCCAAAACTACAAACAGGTGATAAAAAACGAAGGCGGATTGATGAACACATTCGGCCTGGGCCTGTTCAGCGGATTTAACTATTATTTCTCAGAATCCCTGTATGTCGGGGTGGAAATAAACCTCGCACTGCGATCGAAAACGCCCAAGTATTCGATCATCGAAACGACGGACTCCGGTTCGAAAGAAACGATTGAGCCAACCAAAGGCAAGATACGGAATACGGAGTTTAAGACGGCCTGCAATCCGCTTATCCGGATAGGATGGTCATTCTGAGCCGGCTATAAACAAATTGAAACAATTTTAAAATGAATAAAGTTATGAACAAGACAGAATTTATCAATGCGGTCGCGGCAGAAGCGGCGCTCGCCAAAGCGGAAACAAAGAGAGCAGTAGATGCATTTGTCGAAACAGTTAAAGATGCGGTAAAGAATGGAGACAAAGTCACGCTGTTAGGCTTTGGCACATTCTCAACAGTTGAAAAGGCAGCCCGTAGAGGCGTTAATCCGAAAACAAAAGAGCCGATCATCATCCCTGCCCATAAGACAGTGAAATTCAAACCCGGAACCGTATTTGCCGGAAGTCTGAAATGAAACGGCTTATACTGACGTAAGCGTTCTTTGACATAGATGGTTATACAATTTGTATAAACCAGCTAAAGTCAAAGGCGTATATAGCAAAAATGGAATTATTCACATCCTGAAACATAAATGATTATGAAAGAAGCGAGATTGAAAATAATGAACGCCATGCTCATGCTTGGAGTTGCACTGGGAGGTATCCTGATGCTTTATGGTTGCGATGCGGATACGCCGGAACCTGAAAAAAAGATTCCTTTTCCCACTACCCCCGAAGAATGGGCAGAATCGGATAAAATGAGTTTAGCCATTGCAGAAAAAGGGCTTGCCTTTATTGAAGAACAACTGTCGGCAGCCTGTTCCAATGATGAAGATGTAGATCCGGAAGTTATTCTGAAAAAGGTGAAACGGTATGAATATGTTGATTCCGCCGGACTGACTCCGGATGGTACGGGCATAGTGATCAAGCAAATCGACGGTACTTATTCCAATATCAGTATTGTGAATCCGAGCGACGAACGATGGTTTCGAAACGTTTCCGGAAATTCCCTGCCTCCATCTTCTGCTGTCGAAACCAGAACTGTTGTTGACGGAAAATACGTCATCCCGTCCATACCGGCAGGAAGCAAGGGCAAAGCATTGATTTTAGCGCCTTTTCAATGGCAATTTGCAAAACCTAATGAAAGCATAAAACTTATGTTAGAAAATATAGGATATGATGTTTCTGTTATTGAAAATGAAAATGCCGATTATAGTAAGTTCAAGGGAGATTTTCTTTGTTTATTTGATGTTGTTTTTATTAGTACACACGGAGGTATTGATGGTAAAACAAAAAATGGAAAAAAAACCTCGTTCTTATTGACAGCCTCAAAATGGAGTACAAATATATTTACGACAGTGGACAATATTAATAAATATCTATCTGATGAGGAAGAGGCAACGTTGATTCGTGCGAGCGTGCCTGAAGATAAAGGAGAATATGTTGCCATATCAGTGCCTTGGTTAAAATTGACCACGACAAAAACTTTTAAAGACACGTGGGTATTTATTAGTGCGTGTAGTTCATCTTATGAAAGAACCGGAGACGCTTCATTCGTTGAGTTTTTCCTGAATAAGGGAGCCGCTGCATATAGTGGTTATGATAATGATATATACATAAGATTAGCAAACATAATGGATGAGGTAATGTTCAGGTGTCTTGTTTATGGTGGGATGTCGTTTAAAGATGCCACAAACGATATTCGAAAAGAAGAATATTCAAAAGAAATAGTGTTACGATTAAAGGAGAGCGCGGAGAAGAAGTATTATCCGGCGATTAATGTCGATCTCTTTTCCGGCATTCAAAATCCAAAATATAACATTCCTTTTTATATTAATGCGTCGGAGATGGACATTTCCGGCGACGTCACATTCGAA
>JAISYY010000355.1 GCA_031269635.1 Tannerella sp.
TACACTGAATATCGACAGTTGAGGCTTTACAAAAACTTCTGTTGAAAAGAATTTCAAAACCCTGTCAAAATCTTCTTTTTTCATCCAGTCCGGTACCGGCTGCCGCTTGGGGTGTCCTATCATTAATATCGGTTTTCCCATAGGCACATAGTGATTGAATCCATTCAACTCCAGAGCCGAATGAGCCGCTACATGAAAACTTTTCCCCATCTGCCGATTATAACAGGCAAGAGCGGGATAAGAGAGCAACCGGTCGCCGGCACGATACATAACCCCTTTAGATAAGGCCGACAACCATCCCGAACTCCTGTACTGCTTCAACAACTGGTCGGAATAGCCGTTTTGCTTCAGGCTACCGGAAAAATACAACTTGCCGGGATAATAGTCCCTCAATAGACGGTTGATTTTATTTGCTTTTTCTATACTCATTATATATAATGTATATATAGAACCAACTGCAAAGTTAATGCTTATTTTTGAATATACAACATGCGAGTTGAATTTATTTTCAATTTCTATATTATCGATGTAGAAATATAAACCAATATCAACTCGCTTGTGGTTGTCAAATGTCAGAGCAAAGAGCATGGCTATATTTTTCTACTCAAAAAACTTGTATATCACTTAGTTACCATGTATCTGCACAGTTTCAATAAATTGGAAACCATGTAAAAAAAGAGTAATTTTTTTCATGATTTGCTTGTCTGTTTCAAATAAAAAAACTATCTTTCGCGCATATTTGCAACGATGACCGTTTTCATGTTTGCAACAGCTTTCCGTTCGTAACGAAAGGGCGTTTCAAGGTTGAAACGGCTCACCATTATTAATGGCGACGCATTTCACGTTTGTAACAGCCTTCCGTTAATAACGGAATCGCATTTCATCGTTGTAACGGCTTTCCGTTAATAACGGAGCGGCGTTTCACAGATACAACGGCCTTCCGTTATTAACGGAGCCATAAGACAGGAAAAAAAATTATTAATCGATTAAAAGAAAAAGAAAATGATTGAAAAATTTCAAATGATGCATTTACGCAATGCGGAACACATGCAGTTTGTTACCGACGCCGACAAGGTGTTTGGAAAACACAGGGCGGAAGACCAGATACTGGCGCCGGCATACGACGAATTTTCGCGCCTGAGGCTGGAAGAGGAAGCGGCAATGGCCATCGAACCGAGTAACGTCAAAGTGAAGGAAAAGAATGTAGTAGAACATTACCGCGACCGGCTACACAGTAAACTGTTCAATTATGTAAAGTCGATTTTGTACGACGAGGCCGACCCGCTGTTCGAACCGGCGCAACGGGTGATGAAGGTGATCAAGGAAACGGGTAATCCGACCCGCCTGTCCGAAAACGCCGAAAGCGCCATGCTGACCACGCTGGGCAACAAGCTCGAACCCTATCGTGCCGACCTCGAAACCATCGGCGCACTGCCGCACTTGGAGAAACTGCTCGAAACCAACCGGCAGTTCATGCAACTGGAAAGCGAATGTCGCGAATCGGCGGCTGCCGGGAAATTAGTCTATACCCCCTCCGCTTCGGCCGTTCGCAAACAAGTCGATCCGGTTTACCACAAGATTGTAGATACGCTGAACGTATTCATCCGGCTGAATGGCGAAGAAAACTACAAGACGCTGATCGCCGACCTCAACACGCTGGTAGACAAATACGACGCTTTGCTGACCGCACGCAAGGGGCGAAAGAAAGAAGACGAAAAAAAGGAAGACACCAATTAAAACAAGCGTAGCGCCATGAAAAAATTACTCCCTGTCATTATGTGTGCGTGCCTGTTGACCGCAGGAGAAGCGACCGCGCAACTGCTGCCGGAACTGAACTATCCGCAGCTACGGTACGGCGTTGCACGTTGGGATGCCAAATGGCTTACGTGCGACAGCATCCCGGAAGCCGATTATGCCGTCGTCATGTTCCGGCGATCATTCACCCTGCCGGAGAAGCCCGCAAGTTTCATAGTTCACGTCTCAGCCGATAACCGTTACAAACTATACGTCAACGGGCGGCTGGCCGTGATGGGGCCGCAAGGATCCGACTGGCGTCATTGGCGCTACGAGACGGTAGACCTCGCCCCCTGTTTACAGGCAGGCGAGAACGTGATCGCCGCCGAAGTCGTCAACTGGGGGCCTGACCGGTTTTTCGGCATCATGTCCATCCGTACGGCGTTCATGATGCAGGGAGAAACACAAGCCGAATCGCTTGTAAATACGACCGCCCACGGCCCCTGGAAAGCCTGCTTGAACAGGGCTTACCGCCCCTTGCCGGTGAGGTGGATTTTCGGCATCGACGTTGTCGGAGGATTTTATGCGACCAATCCGGGCGACAGCGTTACGCTGGCCGCTTATCCGCAGGGCTGGACGTCCGCCCCGTTCGACGATTCCGCCTGGTTGCCGGCCCGGTGGATATGGAATATTTCCAACGAAACGGACGGCGGTTTCTTCTGGCTGATGAAACCGCGCACGACGCCGCAAGTCGTGCAGTCGGCGCAACGGTTTCGCCGTGTGGCGCGTAGCGAAGGCATCCCGGTCGCGACCGGGTTTATTCAAGGAAAGCAGCCGGTGGTCATACCGCCCCATTCCAAAGCCTCCCTGTTGCTGGATTACGAAACGGTCACACTGGGATTTCCCGAACTGACGCTCTCCGGCGGGAAAGATGCCGTCGTCACCCTCCGCTACGCTGAAAACCTGCTTAATCCGGATCTTTCCAAAGGCGACCGCAACGAGATTGCCGGAAAACATATCCGGGGATTGCGGGACATCATTGTGGCCGACGGCCGCCCGGACTTCCGCTTTTCCCCGACCTGGTACAGAGCCTTCCGGTTTGTGCAAATCGAGGTCGAGACAGCCGCCGAAACCCTTACATTGCACGATTACGTGCATCATTTTACGGCCGCTCCCCAGCAGCGGCGCGCCGTGTTTGAATGTGATAACGCCGATTACGAAAAAATAGATGAGATATGCCGGCGTACGGCGGCGATTTGCACACAGGACAACCTGATGAGCGACGCCTATTACGAACAGATGATGTACGTAGGCGATTCATGGGTGCATGCAATGGTGAACCTGTACATGACCGGCGAAAGTATCTGGTTGCGCAATGCAATTGAACAGTTTGACTATTCACGCATGCCGGACGGAAACATCACCAGTTGCTATCCTCTAAAATCTACGTTTGTTCATCCGACATTCTCCTTAGTCTGGGTAGCCATGCTGTACGATTTCATGATGTACTGCGATGACCCGGCGTTTATAAAGAGATATGTACAAAGTATCCGTTCCACGCTTTACTGGTTTGAAAATAACCTGCAGGAAAACGGGCTGGTGGGAAAACCGGTCGGCAGTTACTTCATCGACTGGTACAGCGATGCGGATTTTGCAGGAGCAGGCGTTTATCCCGGCGCCGCCAAAGGCAATTCGGCAACAGTCACGTTGCACTATGCCGCAACCTTGCGGCTTGCCGCCGAACTGTTCGAGCATATCGGCCTGCCGGAGGATGCAACGGCCTGCAGGCGCAAAGCCGAAAAAGTAAAAAACGGCGTGATAGCCGCTTGTTGGGACGACGAAAGGCAACTTTTCGCGGAAACGCCCGACAAGCGTTTTTTTGACGAACGAACCAACATCATGGCCATCGCCGCGCAGGTTTTCACCCCGGAGGAGCAGAAAAAACTGCTTGCCCGCTGCTTAGACGACACGACCATCAGCAAGCCCGCCTATTATTTCCGCAGGAACCACTTCGACGAAATGCGTCGCTTAGGCGAAGGCCGGTTGCTGGATAAAGTCCTGGATGTATGGAAAGACCTCCTGCCGCTGCATCTGACGACTACGCCCGAACGCGTGGCCAAACAGCGTTCGGAATGTCACCCCTGGAGTGCGGGGCCTTCCGTCGCTTTCGTCAACCTGGCGGCAGGGATTGCGCCTGTCGAACCGGGATACAAGTCCGTCAGCATCGAACCGGCGTTAGGCTCGCTAAAATACATCAAGGCTTCCTACCCGCATTACTTAGGCGATATTACGGTGGATTTGAAGAAAAAAGGAACGAACGGCATCGAAGGCGCCGTCCTGTTGCCGCCGGGATTAAAAGGAACGTTTACTTGGCGGGGACAGTCGATTCCATTAAACGAAGGTGAACAGAAAATAGATTGCCCATGATTATTTCCCGACAATTCCTATGGCTCTGCCGTCTTGTTTATTCCCACATATTCTTTCGGCGTAACACCGTAATAATCGCGGAACGCCTGACAGAAATAGGAAGGCGAGGAAAATCCGACCGCATACGCAATCTCGGAAACAGTCAGTTTGCGCTCTTTCAATAAAAGCGCCGACTTCTGCAGGCGCAACCGGCGGATATAGGAGATCGGAGATTCTCCCGTCATTTCCTTTATTTTACGGTTCAAATGCGTCCGGCTCATCCCTAACTCCCTGCACAGTACCTCAACGCATAAATCCGGATGGCTCAACCGGGACTGAAGGACTTTGTTCAGTTTCTCCATGAGTTTGTCGCTGTTGGGCGATTGAGCGACAGACCGGTTTTCTTCCGCAGGAATAGCCGGAGAATATTTGCCTTTCAATTTTTCCCGGCTGTCAATCAAACGCGCCATCGTCACTTGCAGGAAATTTATATCAAAGGGTTTGGCAATATAGGTATCAGCGCCATGTTGCAATCCCTTGATCTGGTGTTCGACGGAAAAATAGGCAGTAAGCATGATAAAGGGGATATGAGCGCATTTTTCATTATGGCGTATTTTTTCACAAAACTCTATCCCGCTCATTTCGGGCATCATCATGTCGCTGATGATTAAATCCGGCCCGTTTTCAATCGCCAGACGTAAACCTTCCCGCCCGTTGACGGCTTCGAGCACACGATACGTTTCCCCACATTCGGAAATAATCAGCCGGCGGATATCGTCATCGTCATCCACAACCAGCACCGTATAGCGGGAATGAAGATTCGGTTTCGGCTTCTTCTTGGCAAAGTGCCTGTCCGCAAGGAGAACGGGTTGCATTTCGAGGGATGCCACCGTCTTATGCGTCACTGAAATTTCTTCCGGACGATAAAACGCTCTCCGAAACGGGATATTTATAATGAACAGGCTTCCTTTTCCTTCTTCACTTTCCAGATGGATTTCACCGTGATGCAGTTGAATAAGTTTACCGGTGAGATTCAGCCCGATTCCGGAACTGTGGGCATAGCCGAAGGAATAAGGCTCAAGCATATAGAAGCGGTCAAAAATCCGTGTCTGCTGGTCGGGAGGGATGCCTTTTCCCGTGTCTTTGATCGAAATAACAAGCCTTTCAGGCTCTCGAACGGCAAGGCTCACGTCAACAGATCCCTGCTTCGTATATTTAAAGGCATTGGATATTAAATTGAAAAGCGCTTTGGAAACAATATCCGTATCAATGTATCCGGTGATTTCGCCGGGTTCGGAAAGAAAGGTATATGCCAGGTCTTTTTCTGCCGCCAGGTCGTTGAATGAGTTTTTCAAATCCCTGACAAAAACAGTAATATTGGTTTCTTCCACCTGCAATTTTTTCTTCCCAAATTCTACGGAACGCAGATCCAGGATCTGGTTTACGAGTTGCAATAACCTCATGCCGTTTTTATACATCGCATCGTACGTCTGCATCAGCGTAGCATCCGTATTTTTATGGATGAGTTTGCCCAAAGGTGAAAGAATCAGGGTCAGAGGCGTCCGGATTTCATGGGAAATATCGGTAAAGAATTGCAGTTTCGCCTGCGTCAGCTGCTCTTGCCGCCGGATCAGAACGCGGTCGTTGATATAGCGGTAAGCCAGGTATCCGGCGCTTATAAACAGGATAAGGTATAACAATTCAGCCCATTTGGTAGCCCAGAACGGCGGAAGCGTGCGGATGGAGAGTTGACGGTGACATGCGTGCTCCCTGTCATTGATCCACGCCCTGACATGCAATGTGTAGTCGCCCGCGCCAAGATTGGTATACGTCACCATCCTGTTTTTCACCGTCTGCCACTGCCTGTTGAATCCTTCCATCATCACTTCGTAATGCACTTTATCGGGCGAATGATATTCAATGGCGGAAAATTCGACAGAGAAACTGTTTTGCCGATGGGTAAAAGTCACTTGATCCGAATAGTTGACCGTTTTTTTCAACACCTCCCGGGGCGAACCGATCGTTACCTGTTCATTGAATATATACAAATTAGTAAAAAGCAGATTAATCGGTTCCGTCGGCGCTGATCTCTTTTCGGAAGGGTTGAAAGTAGTGATTCCTTTCATCGAACCGACAATAAATAAGCCCTCGCCGGTCTTGAAAATGGCTTTTCTCATAAATTCATTCGTATACAGCCCGTCGGCCGTCGTATAGGTTGTGAATTTTTCACTTTCCGGATGATACACGGACAGGCCATTCGTCGTGGTAATCCACAGATTGCCGTCATCGTCTTCTTCAATACCGCCGATTCTACCGTTGGGCAGTCCGTCTTTGACGTCGTAAATTTTTATGTGTTCCCGGCTTCGGTCGATACAAGCCAATCCGTTATGAGTCCCCGCCCACAGATTTCCCCTGGAATCCTCTTTCAGGAAGGAAACGATATCGTTTGGAAGCTGTTTGTTTTTCGATGTATAAGACGTAAAAGACTTTTTCTTCCGGTCGTATGAGCAAAGTCCGCGAAAGGTAGAAATCCAGACGAGACTGTCGTGACCGAAACAGATCATGTTGCAAAAATTATCGATCAACTGGTTTTCCGTAATCTTGGATTCGTCGTGTACAAGATATTCGAAGGTACGGTCATCCGGATGGTAGATGTTAACGCCTCCCCCATTGGTAGCAAACCAGAGTTTTCCGTCCGGATCTTCCCGGATGTCCGTGATATGCGAACGGAGCAGGCCGTACGGAGGGTCGCCTTTGGTCAATTGCAGGTCAAACCGGTCCGTCGACCGGTTATAGCGTACGGCTCCGTTCAAAAACGTACCGAACCAAAGGTGTCGCTTTGAATCTTCACAAACGGTTAACGCCACATGATCGAACAGACGGGATTCATGCCCGGCGCCGTAATGCGCAATCACGTTCATCTCTTTGTCTAAGCGATACACGCCTTTCCCGTCAACACCGAGCCATAATTCATGGAATGAATCCATATAGACAGGCTGTACGGCTCCTTCTCCAATGGTCGGTTTACCGGCATAGGGGTCGAAATGATAGTTCGTGAAAAAATTTTTCTCCTTCGGCGCCATGAGTACCCCTTTCTGGAAAAGCCCAATCCAGATATTCCCCTGTTTGTCTTCAAACAAAGTCTGCACTTTCGTATCCGACAAATCCACCGTCGGACTTTGGATTTTTAAATCCCTGATTTTCCCCTCTACGGTGGAAAAAACGTCGAAGCCGCCGCCCATCGTCCCTATCCATATCTGGTTTTGGCTGTCCCTGTGCAAGTGACTGATTTTATACACCCTATAGTCCATGGTACGAAAAGACTGCCCGGCAAAAGAAAAAATATTGATTCCGCCGGTAAGCGTTCCCACCCAAACGTTGCCGTCGGCATCTTCGCATATCGACGAAATTTCATTGGACGAAATACTGTTTTTGTCACCGGGATAATACCGGAACGTACGGAACGTCCTGTTAGAGGGATTGTAAATACTCAACCCTTCCTGCCCGGAACCAAACCAGATATTCCCGAAACGGTCTTCATAAATCACATTGATATGGTCGCTGCATATTCCTGAATTTAACGTATTAAAATAGAGGTATTCGTTTTTATCCGCATCAATCCGAACTACTCCGCTTCCCGAAATGCACGCCCAGATAAATCCGTTACGATCTTCCATCAGGAAATAAAACTGCGAAATTTCCCGTTTCCCGTCAAAATGAAGGACTTTATACGGCGTAAACCTGTCCGTCGTGCGATCGTACAAACAAAGTCCGGTTAACGTAGCGACCCAGAACCGTCCCTTACTGTCTTCGTAAACTGTCCGGATATGGTTATTTATCAACGAAGTCGTATCATCGAACCTGTTCCGGTATACGACAAACCGGCTTCCGTCAAAACGGTTCAGCCCGTCTTCCGTCGCAATCCAGATATGCCCTTCCTTGTCCTGTGTAATCGAAGTGATATAACTGCTCGAAAGCCCGTTACTCACGTCGTAAAACCGGGTTTGTTGCGCATTGACCGTAAATGAAATCCAAAGGGCAATGACGCAAAACAGTTCATGGCGATTTGTGGATTCAGGTTTCATTCGTAGTATGTAATGAAAGCGCGTTTTCACGGCTAATATGATAACAAAATAAACGGCACGAAAGAACGATACCCCCGCTGTATAACCCAAATACAGAGCCGTTACGACAGCGCCAAAATTCCGGGGGGGGGGGGGGGTAGCTGAAAATCAGTCACTTGCGTTCCCGAAACATGGCCTGCGGACTTTAAATTGAGCGTTGTATGCAGAGTCTTCATTGGTAAATATTTTCTATTTAAAAACATGGGGGTAAAGATATGGCAAAAAAACAAATTCACGAAATTTCCTTAAAAAAAAGATGCAAGTCAAATTATCACATTTTCAAATGTCCCTGGAAATCGTCGACAGTGTTCCGGATATTGTCAGCAATGACGGGGACATTGCCGTAAATAACGGAGACATTGCTGTAAATGACGGGGACATTGTTGACAATGTTCCGGATATTGTTGACAATTTAAAATGCCTTAGGTCATTTATTTTTTGTTTTTACAAAAGAAAATTATAATTTTGTATCATGAAATCGAGTATCAGGAAAATATATTTATTTACAAAGTATTGAAATAGATGATTGTTCACAAATTTAAATTATATACTAATGAAAAGGATAAGCATTTTAATTTTACTGCTTGTTGCCGGCAGTCTGGCGTACGGTAAGGAATACCACGTTTCGGTAAAAGGCAACGATGCAAATTCGGGCACGGAAGCGATGCCGTTCCGAACTATTGGCCGTGCGGCGCAGGCCGCTTATGCAGGCGATGTGATCACCGTTCATGCGGGGACATATCGCGAATGGGTGAATCCCCCGCGCGGGGGAACGGACGACGATACGCGCATCGTCTATCGCGCAGCGCCCGGAGAGCGTGTCGAAATCAAAGGCTCCGAAGTCGTCAATACATGGACGAAGGAAGCCGGCGGTGTCTGGAAAGTAACCCTGCCGAACAGTTTCTTCGGCGATTATAATCCTTATGCCGACCTGATTTATGGTGACTGGTTCGACGGACGCGGCAGGATACATCACACCGGCGAAGTGTTTCTCAAAAACAAATCGCTCTACGAAAAGGAGACGCTCGACAAGGTGCGTAAGCCTGAAATCCATCCCGACAGTAAAGACCCCGAAGCGTCGAAATACGTCTGGTATTGCGAAACCGACGCCGAAAACACTACTATCTGGGCAAATTTCCATCAGTATAATCCGAATAAGGAACTGGTAGAAATCAGTGTTCGCCGCACCTGTTTCTATCCCGAAAAGCCGGGGATAAACTATCTGACCGTCGA
>JAISYY010000278.1 GCA_031269635.1 Tannerella sp.
AATCCCGGGACATCCGTTACTTATGCAGGATATTCACTGCTGAAACAGATTTGTGAGAGCAAGGGGTTTTCCGAAAAAGAGGTGGTCTATCTGGAATGTAATCCCGATACAAATTCGAAATTATCATTCTACGACGAAGAAGTTTTTCAGGTATCATTCCCCGAAGTGAACGGGGAAAAGGGCAGGCCCGGTTACCGCCAGCTTTCATCCGACGAGATAAAATCCCTATTTTCCCAATATTAATTTCATTACGCCAAAATGATGCCGTAATTTGATAATCGAAAACACTTTTATGCAAAACAAATTTGACGATATACGTCCCTATTATCCTTCCGAGATTCCTCCGGCCATGCAGCGTATCGCCGAAAGTGAATATTTCGGCATGTTATCACAATATATTTTCCCGGATGAAAACGTGGAAGAAGTGAGAAAAACGGTACGAAGCATCCGTACGACCGACGAGTTCCAGCAAAAAGTCATGTCCTGCGTAAACCGGCAGGTCATAGCGCGCTCCATGTCGGACTTTACGTACAGCGGACTTGACGGACTTGACCCGGAAAAGAGATATCTTTTCGTCTCGAACCACAGGGATATCATGCTCGACTCTTCGCTACTCCAGTATCTTTTCCACTCTAACGGTTTCAGGACGACGGAAATAACGTTCGGCAGCAACCTGATGCATCCGCAACTGGTGGTCGACATCGGGAAAGCAAATAAAATGTTCAAAGTGATAAGGAGCAGTAATATTCGTAGCTTCCTCGAAAATTCAATGCACCTGTCGAAGTATATCCGTTACACGATTAAGGAAAAAGGCGAATCCGTATGGATCGCTCAACGAAACGGCCGCACCAAAGACGGTAATGACGTCACCGACCAGGGGATCATCAAAATGTTTTGCATGAGCGAAGCGACCGACCTGATTCTTTCCATGAGCGAACTGAACATCGTGCCTATTGCCGTTTCGTATCAAATCGAATCGTGCGACATCCTGAAAACGCGCGAACTTTACCTCTCGCTCAAGTGCGGGAAATACGTGAAACAGCCGGGCGAAGACCTCAACAGCATACTGACGGGCATATTGCAGCCCAAAGGAACTGTCAATATAAGAATATGCAAGCCCCTCACAGCCGAAGACCTCAGTCTTAACTACAAATTCCCCAACGATTTTTTTAAAAAGGTAGCATCGTTGATTGACCGCCGTATCCACGAAAATTATAAATTGTATAACAACAATTATATAGCGCACGACATCCGGTCGGGAACTTCAACATACAGCGGTTTTTATACGCCGGAAGAAAAAGAACGGTTTATCGACCGTTGCAACTGTATGCTTAAACAAATAGATGGCGACAAAGACACGCTCATGTCCATATTCCTCGGAATATATGCCGCACCGGTCGAAAATGCAGAAAAAACAAGTAATTTACAAATAATATAAACAACTATGGATAACAGTATAAAACTTCAGCGTCTCCCGCAGCCGGAGATAAAAGCTTTTCAGGAAAAGAAAATGTCGGAACTGCTTGAATACGTAAACGCCCGCTCCGTATATTACAGCGAACTGTTTGCAAGGGAAAATATCAATATCGCAAAAGTAAAACATATCGAAGACTTGCAGCAGATACCTGTTACAACAAAACAGGACCTGCAACTGCGCTATTCCGATTTCATCTGTGTCCCCAAATCCGATATACGCGATTATGTGACGACTTCGGGAACGCTCGGCACGCCGGTTACTTTTGCCGATACGGCAAAAGACCTGCAACGCCTTGCCCTGAGCGAAGCGCTGTCGTACGAATTTGCGGGATGCACGCCGTCCGACATCATCCAACTCATGGTCACGATCGACCGCTGTTTCATGGCGGGGCAAGCCTGCCAGCTCGGCAGCCTGAAATTCGGCTCCGGCCTGATACGCACGGGGAACGGGATACCCGAATTACAATGGAACGTCATCCGCCGCATCAACCCGGCCGTATGCGTATGTGTGCCGTCGTTCCTGCTCAAACTCATTGATTTTGCAGCAGCGAACGGTATTGACTACCGCAACAGCTCCTTAAAACGCGTGATATGCGTGGGCGAAACCGTCCGCACAAACCACCATACATACAATATTCTCGGAGAGAAAATACACGCGCTGTGGCCGGAACTTTCCATGCACGTAAACTACGCTTCGACGGAGATGCAGTCGTCGTTCAACGAATGTGAGAAAGAATGTGGGACGCACCACAAGCCCGACCTTACGATTGTCGAATTTCTCGACGACAACGACCAACCCGTAAAAGCGGACGAACCGGGCGAAATAACCGTCACCACCATCGGTGTAGAGGGCATGCCGCTCGTCCGTTTCAAAACGGGAGACGTCTGCTACCACTTTGAAGAACCCTGCGCCTGCGGACGAAACTCCCTGCGTTTAGGCCCCATCCTCGGCCGCAAAGGACAGATGATCAAATACAAGGGAACAACGCTCTATCCCGCCGCGCTGTACGACATCCTCGAAAACATCCCGGAGGTGAAAAATTATATCGTGGAAGTTTACACAAATACAATCGGGACGGACGGCATACGCATCCTTATCGGCAGCCCGGACAATAGCGAGACGTTTATAAAACGGATAAAAGACCTGTTCCGTTCGAAAATACGCGTCGCCCCGGATGTGGTATTCGAACCGGTCGAGCTAATCGCCCGCAAACAAATGCCCCCGACAAGCCGCAAACTGATTAAGTTTTTTGATTACCGGGAAGACAAGGCATAGCACATGCCGCAGGCAATACAAAATAAGTGTACTTATTTTTATTACGGAGGCCCAACTCTCACCGGGTGGAAGCGCCTACTTTCCTGACGACTTCTTTCCCGAATGATTTGTTGACGAGCGAACGGTTGCGGGGGCGGTATGTCCCCTCTGCCATTTCACGCAGAACGACATTCGTAAAGAGACGGAACATTTTCTGTTCCTGGCTTTCGTCCCTGTAGAATGTATCCCAGGCATATTCGTACAGTTCCTGGAGGCGTTCGGCCGACATGTGTTTCGGACGGAAGACCACTTGCCCGGCATTGTAATGATTCCAGTCGAAATCAAAGATACGTCCCTGACGCAGGTAATCGTCGTATCCTTTCGTATGAGGAAAGGGCGTCATTACCGTAAATTCGGCCAGGTCGAGGTCTATTTCGAGGAGGAAGTCGATCAGCCGTTTGATATCGTCTTCCGTCTGGCTGTCGATACCCAGGAGGATGGTTCCTTCCACGCCGATGCCGTAATCATGATAACGTTTCACACGTTCCTTTATATAGTTTGACGTGTCATACACGGCCTGATATACGTACCATGCCCCAGCCTGTGCAGCAAGGTCAAGTATCTTCGGGTCGTCTTCGATCGTATGGCTCATCCATTTTTTCTTGAAGGGAATCATTTCGCGGAAAAGCTCCATCTCCCACTCCTTGTTTTGCGCCAGGGAATTGTCGACGACGAACAGGCGGTTGTTTTCTATCGAAGCCAAGTCTTCCACCACCTTGTCGATCGGGCGGGGACGAAAGACGCGGCCGCCCAGGTATGACACGGCGCACGGATAGCAACTGAAACGGCAACCGCGCGACGCATGGAACAGATCAACCATCTGCACGCCTTTATGATTGTAAAGCTCGCGTTTATACAAATCGCGGCGGGCAGGGCCTACGTCTTCGATGGAGGGTTGTTGCACCAGGTAGTTATATACTTTTTTCAGTGTCCCGTTCCTCCAGTCGGCGAGGACTTCTTCCATGCGGCCTTCCGATTCGCCAAGGAAAACGGAATCGGCATGTTCCATCGTATCTTCGGCATGCAACATCGTCGAAATGCCGCCGAACATGACTTGCTTGCCCCGTCGGAGGCGGTACTCGTCGGCTATCGCCCAGCCGCGCTTCACCTGCGTACTCAACATCATGGAGATTGCGACAAGGTCACATTCTTCATCGAAATCAAT
>JAISYY010000406.1 GCA_031269635.1 Tannerella sp.
AAATATTTTAATATCAGTGCGCTGGATGAGGCGTGGGGTATTGTTGTGACGACTGTCGGCCGGCAGTTGATACCGGCGCACAGCTCGTATCCGCTTTCTCAGCATCCCGAATCCTATCTATTTAATCCGGAAAACGGCAGGGTTCTTAAAGAATATCAATTGATTTATATTCCGAAGGGCGGCGGTTATTTTGAGTCCGAATCCTTTAAAAGGCAAAAAATTACTGCGGGGACAATGATTCTTTTATTTCCTAATGAGTGGCATACTTATGAACCGGATAAAGATACCGGATGGGTCGAATATTGGGTTGGCTTTCGCGGCGTACATATAGATAATCGTGTCGAAAACGGTTTTTTTTCACCTAAAAAACCGGTGTTTAATTTGGGTTTCAGTTCTGCAATCATAGGTTTGTATGAGGATATCCTGACGCATGCCGCCGAAGAAAAATCGGGCTATCAGCAGTTGATTTCGAGTATTGTGCTTTATATTTTGGGTTTGGTGCAGTTTATGTACCGGAATGAGACATTTAACGATTCGTTTGCCGTTATAAAAATAAATGAAGCGCGTGCGATCATGAAACAGACGATAGATGGTAAGATATCACCTAAACAAATTGCTGAAAATTTGGGCGTAGGATATTCCTGGTTCAGGAAGATGTTTAAAAAATATGTGGATGTATCACCTGCTCATTACCAGGCTAATCTGAAATTTTTGCGCTCCAGGGAATTATTGGATACAACTAATTTGAGCATTACCGAAATAGCATATAAGCTCAATTTTGACAGCGTAAGTAAGTTTTCGACTTTTTTTCATAAGAGGGAAGGCGTCCCTCCTCTTATTTATCGAAAAGAAAAAAGTAATATAAAAAAACAGTCATTATACACCTTCGATGTTTAAAGAATTGCCGCTTTGCGCAACAAGAGTTGTTAAATATCATTTTTTGTAATTCATATATCATATTTGGAATATTTATGTATTTCATAAAGTTGATCTTTGACCCTGAAATACATTACTAATAAATTTTTACTTATGAAAATACAACTGCGAAATTATTGCCTGTTTTTCTTGTCTGCACTATGGGCGGCATTATCAGGATGTCAGCCTCAGAATGTGAACAGTGCGATTGAAGATGACTTTCAATCAATCGCATCGTTTTTTGCGAATCCTCCTTCGGAGTATCGCAGCAAGCCGTTATGGGTCTGGAACGGGAAAGTGACGGAAACGGAACTTGACCGTATGCTCGGCGAATTGAAAGAGGCCGGTTTCGGCGGATTGTTCGTGCATCCGCGGCCGGGAATGATTACGGAATATCTTTCCGGCGACTGGTTTAAACTGTATGAATATACCGTCGCGAAAGGAAAAGAGATGGGGCTGGAAGTGTGGATATATGATGAAAATTCGTATCCGAGCGGTTTTGCCGGGGGACATGTGCCGGAGGAAATGCCCGAATCTTATAATCAGGGGCAGGGACTTGCCCTGGAGAAAACGGACAGGATTCCCGACAATCCGGATACATATTATATATGTTTGAAAAAGGAAGGCGATTCGTGGAAGGATATTACTTCGTCCGTCGGTGAATACAAGGGAGTGAAAGGTGAGTATTATCTTTATAAGAAGACATATTATAACCGGTCGGACTGGTATGGCGGCTATTCGTATGTCGATCTGCTGGTTTCCGGTGTGACGGAAAAGTTTATCGAAGTGACGATGAAAGGGTATGAAAATGCTATCGGAAATGAATTTGGAAAAGCTGTGCCCGGCGTGTTTACGGACGAACCGAATATTGTCACTTCGGGCGGACTTCGCTGGACGCCTGATTTGTTCGACGTCTTCCGGCAACGGTGGGGATACGATCTGAAACCGCTGTTGCCGCTGCTGAGCGAGGAAACAGGGAAGTGGAAACAGGTGCGGCATAATTATATGGAGACGTTACTGCAACTGTTTGTCGACCGCTGGTGCAAGCCCTGGTATGCATATACCGGAGCCAATAACCTGCAATGGACGGGGCATTACTGGGAACACGGATGGCCGCAAATGAATGACGGGCCTGATAATATGGCCATGTATGCATGGCATCATGTTCCGGCGATTGATATGCTGTTCAACCAGTTTAACGAAGAATCGCCGCAGGCGCAGTTCGGTAATATCCGTGCGGTGAAGGAACTCCGCAGTGCGGCGAACCAGTTGGGTTATTGCCGGACGCTTAGCGAGACGTATGGCGGCGGCGGTTGGGATGAGACTTTTAAGGATTTCAAACGCCTGGGTGACTGGGAATATGTGCTGGGCGTGAATTTCATGAATCAGCATCTCTCCCACATGACGCTGACAGGGGCGCGCAAGTATGATTATCCTCCCGTGTTCACGTATCATTCGCCCTGGTTCGATAATTATAAAACACAGAATGATTATTTCGGACGCCTGTCCTTAGTGATGAGTAAGGGGCTTCAGCGGAATGACATCCTGGTACTGGAGCCAAATTCCACGTTGTGGAGTTATTACTCGCATACGGGGAGCAATCCCGCCCTGATGGAAATCGGGAAAAACTTTCAATCGTTTGTCACTTTGCTGGAAAAGATCCAGGTTGAATACGACCTGGGATCGGAGAATATTATAAAGGATAACGGACGGGTGGAAAACGGGAAATTTATAGTCGGCGAAGCAGCTTATTCCGTTGTCGTGATCCCGCCGGTGAATGAAACGCTGAACAGTCCGACGTTTGCCCTGCTCCGCCGGTTTGTTGAACAGGGAGGGCGCCTGATCGCCTTTTCGGAGCCGGACCGGATAGACGGCGCTGCAAACAGCGAGCTTGTTTCGTTCATTGCACAGGAAACCGTTATAAAAGAAAAGCAGGTAAATCGCGACGTTATCAATAAATATTTCCGGTCGGAGGGTTTTGACATCCGTTTCCGGAACGGCAACCTGTTTCATCACCGCCGCCTTTATGCCGACGGGGAGCTTGTCTTTATTGTAAATTCTTCGATGGATGAAGCTTCTTCGGGGGAACTTACCATAAAGGGAAAGACGTTGCTTGAAATGGATGCGGAGAATGGCGATATCTACGAGTATCCTTCGTCCGCCGCCGCCGGCAAGTTGACCGCATCCTTCCGGCTGGAGCCTGCGGGAAGCCTGGTTTTATTCAGTTCATACAAATCGAAAAACGGTTATTCGGCGAAACAGGTTCTGACCCCGGGCCGGATTGTTCAAGCCACGGGCGAGACAACGGTTACAAGGGTGAAAGATAATGCGCTGACGGTTGATTTTTGTGATGTAACCGTAAAGGGGCGGACGCATAAAAACGTTCACTTTTCGGCCGCTGCCGACATTGTTTACAAGGCGCACGGTTTTGTTAACGGCAATCCATGGAACACGTCCGTTCAGTATAAACGCAACATCCTCGACCGGGATCATTTCACGGACGGCGGATTTACGGCCGCCTATCATTTCAAAGTCAACGATGATTTCGATTATTCGGGTATGCAGTTAGTGGCCGAACGCCCGGAACTGTTTACCGTAAAGATAAACGGGGAAGCGGTTAAACCTGCCCCCGGTAAATGGTGGTTAGATAAATCATTTGGCGTCTATCCGATTGGGAGTAATGTGAGGAAAGGCATTAATACGGTGGAACTGAGCATCAGCCCCATGAGCATTTTCGCCGAGGCCGAGCCGGTTTATATACTTGGGAATTTTGCTGTCGTCCCGGAACCGGAAGGGTGGAGCATCGGCGCTCCGGTCGGAAGTTTTACGTTCGGAAGTTGGAAAGAACAAAAGCAACCGTTCTATTCGTGGGATTTTAAGTACGGTAAAACTTACCGTATCACGGATCTTCCGGGTGCCTGCGCTGTCAGGCTGGGGAAATGGACGGGTACGGTTGCCGAAGTATACGTAAACGGGACGAAGGCGGGTGTTATCGCTTATGATCCCTATCAACTGGATGTCACTCCGTATATAAAGGAAGGCGAAAACAGGATAGACGTACACGTCATCGGCAGCTTGAAAAACCTGCTTGGCCCGCATTACCGGAATCCTGCGCCGGGCCTGGCCTCCCCCTGGCACTGGAAAAACGTAAACAAAGCCATCCCCGGCATGGAATACCAGCTGATTGACTATGGCCTGATGGAAGATTTTCAATTGGAAATCGGAAAAGCGGAGGGAACCGGGAATCAATAAACATGTAAATTATGAAATTTTGTAAATATATTATCGTATGAAAGTAGGATTGTTTGGAATAGGCCTGGATACGTACTGGCCGCAGTTTAAAGGCTTGTTGCCGCGCCTGGAAGGATACCGGCGGCAGATAAAGGAGCGAATGGAGCGCATGAACGTCACGGTTGTCGATGCGGGGATGGTGGATAATCCGGACAAGGCCCGGCAGGCAGCCGCTTACCTGAAGGAAGAAAATATCGACATAGCGTTTCTCTATATTTCTACTTATGCCTTATCGTCGACGGTATTGCCCGTCGCGCAACAGTTGAAAACTCCCGTTATCCTCCTCAACGTACAGCCCGTCGCCGCTATTGATTATGAAAAACTGAACGGCATGAGTGACCGCGGTGAGATGACGGGGGAATGGCTGGCTCACTGCCAGGCCTGTTCGGTGCCGGAAATCGCCTGTGTGTTCAACCGTTCCGGCATCTGTTATGATATTGTGTCGGGCTATCTTGCGGACGAAGAAACATGGCGCGAAATTGGGGAATGGCTGGAGGCGGCGCGGGTGATGCACGCATTGAATCATAGCCGGCTGGGTATAATGGGTCATTATTACGGGGGCATGCTGGATGTATATACCGACCTGACGGCGATGGCTGCTACGTTCGGCACCCATATCGAGATGATGGAAATGTGTGAACTCAAAGCCTTTCGCGACAATGTTTCCGCAGAAGAACTGCAGCAAAAGACGTCCGAACTGGAGACTGCATTCGACGTAATCCCGGAATGTGAAGAGCAGGAAGTAGAACGCGCCGCGCGAACGTCTGTCGCCCTGGACAAGCTGGTCGCCGCGCGAAGGATTGATGCCCTGGCCTATTATTACGAAGGATATAACGGGAACGACTATGAAGATATAGTGACGTCCGTCATTGCCGGGAACACGCTGTTGACGGGAAAAGGCGTGCCCGTGGCAGGGGAATGTGAGGTGAAAAACGTGCAGGCCATGAAGATCATGGCGGAATTTGGCGCCGGGGGATCGTTCTCCGAATTTTATGCAATGGATTTTACGGACGACGTCATCCTGCTGGGTCATGACGGCCCGGCTCATTTCAACATGGCGGAAGATCGCGTAAAACTCGTCCCCCTTCCCGTATATCACGGCAAGCCCGGTAAAGGATTGTCTATCCAGATGTCGGTACGGCAAGGCCCGGTCACGCTTCTTTCCGTAGTGGAAGGCAGGGACGGCTTTTCCCTGCTGCTTGCCGAAGGCGAATCCGTAGCCGGCCCGACCTTGCAGATCGGAAACACCAACAGCCGCTACCGGTTCGACGTCCCGGCAAAAACATTCATGGAACAGTGGTCAAAGGCCGGCCCTTCGCATCATTGCGCCATAGGAACAGGCCATATTGCCGGGAAAATCAGGAAACTGGGCTTCCTGTTAAATATCCCCGTCCGTCAAGTGGCGTCCGGTTAAAAATCGGATGCTGTCGAAATCCCGGTTTCCGAAGCGTTCTACACGTCTTCGGGGAATTTCCACGGACTGCGGTAGTCCGGTTTGAGGAACCGGTCAGCCTGGGCATTGTCAACAAACCGCTTCGCCCGATTGTCGTAAACTACGGGCATTCCGCCGAGCCGCGCACTGATGTTACCCAGATGGGCGAACGTTGCGCTCATGGCGCCGTTTTCCGGTGTACAGGCCGTCTGCAAGTCATGCGTCTTGACGCAAGCAATGAAGTTGCCGCAGTGCGCCTTGTGTCCGATGTCCTCCTCCATGGTGTCTTCGCGCAGGATAGCGCCGCCTCGTATCCGTCCGGTGCGGTCGCCGTCCGGATAAACCTCCCAACTTTCGCGGTCGGCCACCAGCGTGCCGTTCGTTCCCTGGAAGAGTACGCCGCGGTGTTTACCGTAGGGGGCGGTGCGTCCGCCGGTATTTTCCCAAGTGAAGATGAAGTCTTTGAACTGATAGATCACGTTCATTGTTTCAAACGTTTCGTTGGCGCTGTCCGGGAAGAGGAAATTGCCTCCGCTGGCCGTCACTTTGAGCGGCATGGAGCGGATGTCCAGCCCCCAGATGCCCATGTCGAGCAGGTGTACGCCCCAGTCGGCAAGCAAGCCGCCGCCGTAGTGCCAGAACATGCGCCACAGGCCATGCAGGCGGTTCGTATTGAACGGTCGCTGGGGAGCAGGTCCGAGCCACATATCAAAGTCAAGATCGGACGGGACGGGCGTGTCGGGCGTTTGAGGTACGACCGTGTAGCCGTAGTTGGCCCAGGCATGAAAACGTCCGATTTTGCCCAGGCGTCCGCTTTTGAGGTAGGTCATCACGTCGTGCCAGAGTTGTGCGCTGCGCTGCTGCTGGCCTACCTGCACCACGCGACCGTAACGTTTGGCGGCAGCCACCATGACGTCGCACTCGGCAATGCTGTTGGCCATCGGTTTTTCCACATACACGTCCTTTCCTGCCCGGCAGGCGTCGACCGTTATCAGGCAGTGCCAATGGTCGGGAGTGCCGATAACGACGGCGTCGATGTCCTTGCGTTCCAGTACGTGGCGGTAGTCGGTGTAGATGTCCGGTTTTTTCTCCTGCCATCTTTTCAGCGATTCCGTGCGGGTTTTGAGGACATTCCGGTCAACGTCGCAGAGCGCCAGGCACTGCACGCTTTTGTCGGCGCGGAACATGTCTTCCAGGTCTACCCATCCGTGTCCCCGGCAGCCAATCAGGGCTACGTTGACGGTATCGGCAGGCGCTGTACGTTTGGTTCCAGCGCCCTGCAGGATGGTGGGGACGGCGAAACTGCCGGCTAACGCCGACGAGGATTTGATAAATGTTCTTCTATTGATGCTCATATTTCCTCCATGTGTTACAGGTTACGTATCCATATATTCCGGAACGAGATGGCGCGGCCGTGGTCCTGCAGGGTGAGCGGCAGGCGGCCGTGTGCGCTGTAGGCCGGCAAGCCGCGGTAGGGCGTGTGTCCCTTCAGGATGTAGTTATTTTGAATCAGCACGCCATTGAGTATGACGGTGATAATGGCGGGCGACTCCAACTGGCCTCCGGTGCCGAATTTCGGCGCTTTCCAGTAGATGTCGAGCGTTTGCCATTCGCCGTTCGTCGTGTAGGGATTAACCAGCGGCGCCGTCTGCTTGTAAATACTGCCCAACATACCGTTCACGTAGGTGTTGTTGTTTTCGGGGTCCAGAATCTGCACCTCGTAGCGCCCCTGGAGTATCACGCCGCTGTTGCCCTGCGATTGGCCGTGCGTATCTTCGGCGTCGGCCTTCACGGGCGGGGGCAGTTTGAACTCAAGGTGCAACTGGCAGTCGCCGAAATACTCTTTCGTTTGTATGCCACCCTTTCCCGGATCGGTGGTAGCTACGCCGTTTGCGATTTTCCAGGTCGGTTCCCCGCCCTGATCCGAATTCCATTTCGACAGGTCGCTGCCGTCAAACAGGATGATAGCATCCGAAGGTGGTTGTCCCGGCGTTTTTCCGGGTTTCACTACAACCGGTTCCGGATACCACCACTCCGTACTTTCCGGCGCCCAGTCCTGTGCCTGCATGGTAACGGCAGCAAAGATGGCCATAGACAAGAAATAAACTTTTTTCATAGAAAGACTTTTAAATTATAATCTCCGGCAAAAATAAACAAAAGATTTTACATACACAAGTTTTCACTGCTGCGGGAGGCAATTCAAATTGTCGCACCGAATAAGTACCTTTATGCGCACAATAAAAACCGTATATTATGAACAGGGAAGAATTTATATCAGTAGCATCCAAGTATTACGAAGAGTTTGAATCATTCAAGTGTCAACCTGATTTTTACAGTCACGAAAAATCCTTTGTGGAATTATGGTGAAGACCGGGAGGTGAGTATATGGAAAAACAGTTGAATGAAACGTCTGCAACGGAAAACAGATGAAAAAAACGCTCACCCGGCATGGAGAAATAGCCGGCATAAAGACGAACCCCTGTATGGAAAGCGTCCGTTATGGCTTTGGGATAAGCTCTTACATGTAGGAACTGATGACGTATGCCGGCCATTTGGAGTGTTAGGCCCGTAGCCATGAAATAGTTGAACAGTTCCTGTCGATAGATATGAATCCGTCTCATGTATACCGGATAACGGATCATGTACCGGAATCATTGAAGAGGAAGCGATTACCTGAATCCGGACAGTGTATAAAGGGTTATCCGGAAGGTCCGTCGGCTACATAAAATGGTGCGGAAACCCGGATATAATGTCAAAAAAAATAGCCTGATATATGATAGTTATGTCAACATCATTGCAACCCTGAAGGGTGAAACAATCCAGGCAATGTCACAGTAAAGACGTAGCCCGAAGCAATCCGGCCTGCTTGTACTCGGGTGTCAGGCGGATTGCTTCCGGCAACTCTCAACTCTCAATTTTATCGAAACATCCGGATTATATTATTTTCTCCAGCGGATCTATACTCTTTGCCAAATCGGCTTCGGTCAATTCGTAATTTATCAGATCGCCGGCAAAATAGCTGTCGTATGAAGCCAGGTCGATCAAGCCGTGGCCGGAAAGATTAAATAATATGGTTTTCGGCCGGCCTTCTTCTTTTGCTTTTTCAGCCTCGCGAATAGCCGCTGCGATTGCATGCGACGATTCGGGCGCCGGAATAATACTTTCGGTCTGCGCGAAAAGGACGGCGGCTTTGAATGCATCCAACTGTTGAATATCAACCGCCTCGATAAGCCCGTCTTTATTGAGCTGGCTGATAATAGCTCCCGCTCCGTGATAACGCAGTCCGCCGGCATGGATATGAGGAGGAGCGAACGTATGTCCGAGCGTATACATCGGCAGGAAAGGAGTATAACCCGCCTCATCGCCGAAATCATACTGGAAAACGCCGCGCGTAAGTTTGGGACATGAAGCCGGCTCCGCAGCAACGACGCGCAAATCTTTACCTTCCGTAAATTTATGACGCAGGAAAGGAAATGCGATACCGCCAAAGTTT
>JAISYY010000006.1 GCA_031269635.1 Tannerella sp.
AAAACAAGGGCTGTCCCAAAAGTTCTAAAATGTTTTTGCGAAGACGATACTTTGATGTATAACGATATGGATTGTTTCGCGTCGTTCGCAATGATAACAAAATAGTAGTCTTTTGAGACAGCCTTTTGAAAGTTATTCTGCAATAGCAAATCTACTCAAATTTCTTATTGAGGAATATGTGGACGACAAAGCCTAAAATAATGATAAGCAATCCCGCTCCCAGAAACATATTGTTTCGCAAATCCATTACGGTAGGAACAGCCAGTATCCCTACTCCAATAAGAAGAATAACAACTCCTAAACTCTTCAATAATGTATTCATTGTATCAACTTTTAATTTGTTTTCTCTGATTTCTGCCACAAATAAACTAATAATATATCGATTTGAAAAATTTTTTACGGGAAAAATGATATCTAAATTCATTTTTCCTCTTATTTTTGCATCTGTTTTTAATTATGCACTATGTTACACGTTCTGTTTAAAGTATATTTCCGGCTAATTGCAATGCCGGTTTTCGCAGTAATAACCATACTGACAGCCTCTATTGTCGCCGCAGGCTGCATATTGGGCGGCGAAAGATTTTTTTCTTATTACCCGGGTATGTTGTGGGCGCGCATCGCATGTATTCTTACGCTGTGCCCCGTAAAGATAAAAGGCCGGGAAAACATAAAAAAGGGACAATCATTTGTATTTGTTTCAAACCATCAGGGGGCGTATGATATTTTCCTTATATACGGTTACCTTGGTGCGCCGATAAAATGGATGATGAAGAAAGGACTTGCCAAAATACCGCTTGTCGGGTTCGCATGCCGCATGGCCGGGTTCACTTTTGTCGACACATCATCAGCCCGATCCGCCCAGAAAAGCGTCCGGGAAGCCGAACGCAATCTCCAACACGGCCGTTCGCTCATCGTTTTCCCCGAAGGATCACGTACGCCGGACGGACACATGCACCGTTTTAAAAGGGGCGCCTACCAGATCGCCGTTGACCAGCAGCTGCCTATCATCCCCATAACGCTTAACGGTCCGTACAAAGTGTTGCCGATAGGATCGTGGGATGCGTATCCTCATCGCATGGAAATGATTATACATCCGCCCGTCATGCCTCATAAAAAAGAAAATGACGGCAAGGAACAACTGCAAAAGCTGGTAGATACTACACAAAAAACCATTTATTCAATGCTATGGGACGAATTTAAATAATAAACATTTATTTTTTTTCAAAAAAAACTTGTTTATCAAAAATAAATCCGTTCCTTTGCTACGCAATATTTATTTCTTTAATTTTTAGTTTATGAACATTTACGTAGGAAACCTGAGTTATCGTATTCGGGAAGATGAATTAAAATCAGTGATGGAACAGTACGGTGCCGTAGATTCCGTCAAAGTAATCAAAGACCGCGAAACGGGTCGCTCAAAAGGCTTTGCTTTTGTTGAAATGCAAGATGACAATGATGCAAAAAGAGCCATCGAAGAGTTGAATGAAAAAGAGCTTCAAGGACGCCAATTGGTTGTCAAAGAAGCTATACCTAAAAAGTAAACAGTTTTTTTATTCAATAAATTGATAACTTCTGCCTGTCTTTGGGCAGAAGTTTTTTTCTTATAATATAATATACGTACGCATGAAAGGTTTTTTCGCCAATCGTTCCGCACTGTTCCATGCAAGTATCCTGGCCTATTTATTTCTGGCCGGATTAGTGGCCGCCGCTGTCGCCGGAAACATCATAATGTATTTGTTTGCCACATTACAGGAGCATCCTTCCACCGACGCGGCTCGACTGTCATTCTACAACATGCATGCATTGCAGTTTCTTTCCTGCACGTTTTCTTTATTACTGCCGGCGCTTATCACAGCTTATCTCTGCAGCCATCATCCGAAAAAGTTTCTGCACATACGCAGCATAAAAAATGTACGCATATTCATACTGACATTCCTGATGGTCTTTCTACTATCACCGGCCATAGATCTGATGGCATACTTAAATTCAAACATACTTTTGCCTGAGTTTATGGCGCCTGTGGAAAAACTGATGCGTGAGACCGAAGAACAATTAGCCCGGTTGACGGAATCTTTACTATCCGAAAAAGGCGTCATTCCTTTTATCGTCAACATGACAGTGATTGCCGTAATGGCCGGAATATCCGAAGAATTTATATTCAGAGGTGTGATTTTACAAATTGCCTGGAAAAAAATAAAAAACCCGCACGTTGCCATCTGGATCGTAGCTGCGATTTTCAGCGCCATACATTTTCAGTTCTATGGCTTCATTCCACGCATGTTTTTAGGTGCGTTTCTCGGATATCTGCTATATTGGAGCAAAAGTATATGGGTGCCTGTATTCGCTCATTTTCTTAATAATGCAATAATCGTAACGGCAAGTTATATCGCATTATACACAAATTCCCCGATTGAAATTATGCCTGCGGACAAAAAAGCGGACAGCGGGGAATGGATTACCGGTATTATCTTTGCCGTTACGGGATTAATCCTGTTTGCTTTGTGTGCAAAATCAATGAAAAAACGCTGTTCTCCGGCCGAAAACGTTACAGCGTCTTCTTGCGAAGTTCAAAATCACGACCCAGATATTTCTCACGAACAATCTCATTAGCGGCCAGTTCCTCCGCTGTTCCCTGAAACAGCACTTTTCCTTCAAACAGAAGATAAGCGCGGTCCGTTATACTTAATGTCTCATGCACATTATGATCGGTAATCAGGATTCCGATATTTTTATGCTTAAGGCGCCCCACAATTGTCTGTATGTCCTGCACGGCAATAGGGTCAACTCCGGCAAAAGGCTCATCAAGCATGATAAATTTAGGGTCGATAGCCAGGCATCTCGCGATTTCGGCACGGCGGCGTTCCCCTCCCGAAAGACGGTCGCCAAGATTTTTACGGACTTTCTGCAGTCCAAATTCCTCAATCAGACTTTCCATCTTCTCTTTCTGATAACTTACAGGCTTATCCGTCATTTCAAGTACAGCCCGCAGATTGTCTTCCACCGTCATTTTACGAAAAACGGAAGCCTCCTGCGCCAGATAACCAATACCTTGACGGGCGCGTTTGTAAACAGGATAATCCGTAATTTCCAGATCATCCAGAAAAATCCGGCCGTTATTAGGAGTAACAAGACCCACGGTCATATAAAAAGTCGTTGTCTTTCCTGCGCCGTTAGGCCCGAGCAATCCTACAATTTCGCCTTGCTTCACATTGACCGACACATGATTCACTACCGTACGGTTACGATACTTCTTAACCAGATCCTCCGTCCGCAAAACCATTTGTTTATCTTCCATATCTTTCCATATATGGGGCAAATATACGGTAAGTTAAACGTAATACAAAATAAATCCTTCTATTTTTATTACCTGCAGATATGACGGCATCTATCAATCCCACCTTGTCGATTTTGTCCACCGGCGGCGACAATTTGAAATACCCACCATTCTCATTATTCATTATTAACTGCTTTGTCGCAAGAAAAGAACAGCAGGCAAACGGTTGTTATCAGTAAGGCGCTTTCGACAATCCTTCGTAACGTACCGTCCAACTGCCGTCATTCGGGAATCCGGGTGCGTGGGCGTCGGGCGCTCCGTCCCAGCCGGCCGCCATCATTGCGACCGCATACAGCAATCCGCCGTTCGACGGAAAATAGGGGAACGGGCCGCC
>JAISYY010000071.1 GCA_031269635.1 Tannerella sp.
GTCAAAATCCGATTTGTAGGTTTTATCCTGAATGACGCGAAATTTATTGTATTCTTCATACGCCTTGATTTTTGCCTGTTCGGCAGTAATCTTTCCCGAATCCAGCAAAATAGGATACGACGAAAGTTCGAGAAAACTGTTGAGAAACATCGCCCAATCTTCCATTGTGGTAGTGATATGGCGTTTGGCACGGTTTTCCGCCAAATCGAGATATGCCGATACAATCTGGTTGAGTTCCGCAATATGCGCCTCCGACAGATAATTTTTGGCAATATCGACGTCCGATTTCAGTATTTTACCGTGCGGCGCGAGCTTCCAGTTTGTCAAACCCATATTCAACTTCGAGGCGTCGGCGTGCGTGTAAATAATTTCTGCCGCCGTTTGTCCGGTTATTGCCCAGTGCAGTTTGTTTTGCACTTTGGCGTAGAAATGCCGTGTGGTCAGCGAGTCCTTCTGATAATCGTCCGCCATCGCATAAATATCGGTGATTTTTTGATACAAAAGTCTTTCTGATGTGCGAATTTCCTGAATCCGCTCCAAAACCATCTGGAAATGTTCCTTGCTCCACTTGTCGCCCTTTTTGAAACGTTCGTCGTCCATTGCAATACCGTTGCGCAGAAACTCGCTCAAAACCTGCGTCGCCCACATGCGAAACTGCGTTGCCCGCGTGGAATTGACCCTGTAACCCACCGCAGTTATTGCATCAAGATTGTAAAACATCGTATCGTACTGTTTGCCGTCGGCGGCAGTTATCCAAATTTTTCGGATAACTGAATACCTGTTTAACTCTTTTGAGTCGAAAATTTGCTGCAAATGGTAACTGATCGTACGCGTATCCACGTTAAAAAGTTCACCCATTCGCCGTTGAGTAGTCCAAAAAGTATCGCCGTCGTAAGTAAGCTCTATATGCAGTTTTCCGTCGGGATCGGAGTAGAATAAAATATCGCTATGTTCCTGAATAACAGGAATTTGAAAAACTTTTTCTTCGGCAATTCTATCCGTCGCCCAGACACGAAACGGCGCTGTTTGCGACGACTTGATACGGTAACCGAGCGACAAAATCAAATCAAAATTATAATAGTTCGTGGGCTTGGTAGAAAAATCGGAAATTCCGATTTTTCTCATTACATTTTCGCGCTCCAATTCGCCGTCTTTGAAAATATTTAAAATATGATCATTGACGGTTGCACGCGATTTGCCGTAAAGCGTCGTCATTTGGTCGATTGTCAACCAAACGTTTTCATCTTCGAGCAACACTTCCAACTGAATATTGCTACCTGACAGTTGATAGGTGTGAGTTGTGGACATAAATTTATTTTGTAACTATTCAGGTGTCAAAAAAAGTTTCGAAACTGCTCAGCAGGTAATCGCTATTTAAATCCATTTCTTTTTTCATTCTGCAAAGTTAATCCTTTTTTTTGATTGTGCATAACATGAGTTAATAATATATCTGCGGTACTTTACGTATCTTCCCCGCATAAGGGTCTTCGCTGCCCGTGGCCACCCGGTACATGCGCTCATGTGATATTGTTGCCTGACCCGTAAGTTCGGCGTATGGCTGCATACACACATCCAGGAAGCCGATATTATAATTTTCCCCGTCGAAACGCCCGAAAACCGGCTGGTCGTTCCACTGAAACCAATGGATGCCGATAAGTTCGGGACGCACAATCCCCTGTTCAAAGTAGTACCGGTAGGCTTCGCCGCGCGCCGTCTGGCTTTCAGCCCCCTGTATACCCGTTGCCGGGAGGCCGCGATCGGTAGCCGATCCGAAATGCCACTCACCGATGATCACGGGTTTTCCACTGCGGCGTGCAATCTCTTCGGTAGGAGGTGGTGCGGGATTGCTGTACCCGTTGATGGAGAACACGTCGAACCATGCACCCGCCCGGTAACACAGATCCGAACTGATCCATGCGTAACGCATCCCGAGGTTGAGGTGATTGGGATCTACTTTTTTCACTTCATTACAGACTGTTTCCACATAACGATCGACCATCATGCCGGAAAACGCCTTACAGTCGTCCCATGCAGCGTCCGAAGGCCTGTCTTTCAACACCAGGCTCTCCAGCGCGGAAAAATCTTTCAGACGCTGTTTCCAACTTTCATTAAACATTTTGATGTTGCCATATTTCTTTTGTAGCCATCGCGCCATCTCTTTTTTGGAGAAAGAAGGAGTGGCTGCGGCAAACATCTCGAAAGCCAGATTATTATCTCCAAAAGCCCAATGAGGCTCGTTTTGGAGGAAATAGCCAATCAGGTACGGATCGTCTTTGACAGACGCCAATTGCTGTGCAAAACGTTGCGCTTCCTGTTGATAGACGGGATCAAATACGTCGGGGAAGTCGCGGTAGAGTTTTGTAGGTGTACCGGGAAAATCATTCATATTGAGAACGTAAGGCATTTTGTTCCGGCGTGCCATATCATTGTCGGACCAGTTGGCAACCGTGTTTACACGCCAGCGTTTCATCAGCCCAACGGTTATCTCCTCCCATTTTTCCTTCCATCCGGCTCCGTACACGCGCATAAGGTTGGCTTTCAAAAAGTCCACCTGTTGGAGCCTGCCCAGACTGTATGCCGCGGCGAAAACGCTGTCTTGTTCCGGCGGAAGCCAGCTAAACAGTTCTTTTTGTCCGCCGAGGACTCCCGATGCATTGTCGCGTACACAATCAACCCCGGCGCTCAGGAAGGCATAACCGTCGGGATCGACCAGCCACCAGCGTTTGCCGTCATGATGGGTGTAGAAAAAGCCTTTCGCTTTGAACTGAAGCTGTTTCCAGCCGCCATACCTACTCCATTCGTCAGGAAACCCCGGCGTCTGCGCCAGCCTGTGCGTTTTATCCATCGCAGTTAACAGTTCGTTACTGTTGTGTATCTTTCCCGGCCAGTCGCGTGCCGTCCATTGTCCGAATGAATCCACTACGGCATGTGCCGGTTTTTCGTACGGATCGGGCAATTTATCAGATAGATAAACCGCGTTTATTTGTACCTTAGACAAAAAATCGGGTTGCATGGCGGGAGTAATCCGGATGGATACCTTGCCCACATCTGCCGGGTCGATGCGCCGTCCCGAAACCGTGCCTTTCAACTGGCGCGGCTGGCGGCCGAGAAAGATCTGCTGACCATCCAGATGGCTCAAAGGAAACACCATTTTAGTCTTCAACTTCGGCAATATACCGATGGTACATGAAAGACGGGGACCGGCCGAAGCCTCCGCTGTCTCAACACCTTGCCTGGCAACCATGGATTCATGCCCGGTTTTGCGGAAGAATTGCAGGTTCAACAGTAAACTGTATGGGTTGTCATGCCATACCTCACATACCAGATAGTTGGCTACCGGCCAATCAATACGATCCGTTCCTCCGGTGAGCACCAGTTCATTATTGTTTTCGGCGACAGTCACGGATAAACACTTTCCGCCAAAATCAGGGTTTTTGACCCATTCGTGCGTTAATGAAGTTGTTTTGGCTATTTCCTGCAGGTCGAACTGATACACTTGTCCAGGATCTTTCTTTTCAGGCTGACAGGCAGGGTAACAAAGAATTAAACTCAACAAAAGAAATCCGGTAATCTGTTTCAAACTTTTCATAGGTACATATTTATTAGTTATTATTGCCGTTGCGCCTGACGGGTAACCGGACCTTCAACGCCCAGATGAATATCCCGGATCCTCTTATGTGTTTCAATGGCTGCATTGACCAATTCTTTGTAAGGCTGATCGGTTACATCAACAAAACCTATATTGTAATTCTCTCCGTCATACCGTCCTGTGGAAGGTTGATCCCACCACTGGAACCAATGCGTACCTACCAGCGACGGATGAGCGGCTGCATTTTCAACATAATAACGATAGGCGACGCCTCTTTCCGTTTGATTTCCGGTCTGCGCCAATCCCGGTGCAAGTCCCCTACCCGGCGTCCCGAAGTGAAATTCACCGATAATTATGGGAAGTCCCGTAAGTTTATCTATCTCTTGCAGGGTCTCCTTATAAGCGGAATAGCCGTAAATATTGATACTGAACACATCAAAACCGACGGAAGCAGATACTTTGACAAGATCTCCGGGCGGTCTGCCGCCAAATCGCAACCCAAGATTCAGGTGATTCGGGTCATGTTTTTTTATTGCAGCATTTACAGTCGTAATGAACTTTATATACGTTTCATAAACGAACGCTTTCCTCCGTTCCGGTGTGTCTCCGTCTGCAAGGTATTTCTGGAGCGCCGCTTTCATCGGGGTATCTTCCCCTTCGAGAATGACCTTAACCAGTTCCATTTCTCTTCCGGGCCATGGAGGTTCATTTCCCACAAAATATCCCAACAGGAAGGGATCGTCTTTCAGAGGAAGGCACTGGCTTTTAGCGGCAGAATCAACAAGCGCATCATAACCGGGATCATATACATCCGGCATCCCCATTGTGTTGGGGTCGAAACCCCAGCCTCTTAATGTGGCAACATAAGCCTTTCTCCGGGTTTTGGATAAATTTATATCCGACCAGTTTGCGACGGTATTTAATCCCCACGAATCCATACGGCGGATGGTCATGTTTGTCCATTTGCCGTACCAGTCGTCACCAAACCTGCGATAAAGGTTCCATGTATTGAAGGATGATTTTTCTATTCTTTTGTCCGAAAGACCGGCAGGAGGGAAAGATTTGAAAATATATTCCCGTCCTTCAACTCTTGCAAACGACCTTCCGGGGTCAATTCCCGTACTCCCGAGAGAAAAGAATAAATATCCCTCGGGATCGACAAACCACCAACGACCTTCTATTTTCTCAACTCTGAAAAAGCCTGTTGCCTTAACCTTGCTGTTTAAGTATCCGCCAAACGCAGAGACATTGAATCCGCCCGGTCTTTCGAGTTCTTTTTCTTCTTCCGTCCAGGCTGTTTTTAATTCTTCGAGCGTTTTCGCTTTCCCGTCCCAGTCAGACGGGATCCACTGTCCAAATTCATCAACGGCAGGTATGGGAGACAGGATTGAATCTTCCGGGGTTTGAGTCAACCGGACATTCCGTATTTCGAGCTTCGGCGTACCAACCGGCAATCTCATTTCCACCCCGATTGAATCAATTTGGCTGACAGTTCCCACCGACCGGGTAAAACCTATCCAAAGACCGGGCAAAGCGGTTTTCCCGATAGCTGCCATATCAACGCCCCTTACATTTCTTTTTTGAAAGTGAATGAGCGGGATTGAAGCCCTGACCCATGCATCCTGAAACGGATGAATCTGGAGTTGCCTTATTCCTTCCGCATCATACAGGTTGAGGCTAAATCGCTGTGTAGATGATGCTTTTATTTCTAAAGTTACATATTTGGAGGACGACCAGTCTGACGGCAAAACCGGATTTAAATCCCTAACCGCCCATTTGTGTTGTGAAAATTCACCTTCAAACCTGACGATATGTGATTTTTGCTCTACTTCACATGCTGTAAAGAGACATAAACAAAAAACGGCGAAACAGATAATTTTCGGATTCATATTGATTTAATTAGCAGATTAACCTAATCACTCGAAACGGTAGATACGAACGTAGTCGATAATGTATTCGGCAGGAAGGATTGAATGATCAATGTTTCCTTCCCCGGAAGTAAGCGCCAGGTTTATCAACAGATATTGCGCACTCTCGAAGGGCCATTCCCCAACGCCTTTTCCTTCTTTTTTACACGAATAATACAATTCCTTATCGAAATAGAAATCAAGCCGGTTTTCGTACCATTCAACGGCAAAAACATGAAAATCTTCCCAGGGATTTTCAAAAACGATATGTCCGCCCCGTCCCGAACCTTTTGTATGATTATAATCGCCGGTATGAACATTTGCATGTATGGAATGTGGATTTGCGCCCCAATATTCCATGATATCAATTTCTCCACACACCGGCCAGCCCACTTTGTTGATATTGACTCCCAACGTCCATATTGCCGGCCATACGCCTTTCCCTTTGGGGAGTTTCGCTTTTACTTCGACTCTTCCTCCGGTAAATTCAAATTTGCCTTTGGTATTAATACTTGCCGAAGTATATTCGGCGTTTTGGTATTTTTCCCTGTGGGCGGTAATCTTCAAAACCCCGTCTTTTACAAACGCATTTTTGGCGGTATTCTTTGTATAATACTGGGGTTCCTTATTCCGCACAAAACCTTCTTCATAACTCCATTTCGTATTATCCGGCAAACCTTCATAGTCAAATTCGTCACTCCATATCAATACCTTTTCCTCAGCAGGATTTTCCTGACACCTGACAGGGATTGAAACCGATAAAAGCAGTAATATAAGTAATGGCGTCATCCTGTGGATTTGGCGGCTCGAAAATAATAGAACATGTTTCATTGTTGTATTGTTTTTTTTGTTAATCATTGATTTCTTCCGTACATTTTATTATTCCATATCCCTTCGTCCATCCATTCCGCCGACCTGTATCTCCAGGAACGCACATATTCAATACTGAACGTAGAGGGCAATTCTTCATCTCCCGGCAATCCGAACCAGTCCGGCATAGTTTCGCTATCAAAATTCATCGTTAAAGGTTGATGCCAGTGGGTGTTTTCAACAGTTTTTACGATTTCGCCATCGACATACCAACGGATGAGAAAGGG